>NZ_CAWUGZ010000028.1:0-44666 GCF_963921845.1 Commensalibacter sp. Nvir
ATATGTAGGTTAACCAATAGTATTGAATATAGCTACATATTTAAAAGCTAAAATTGTAAATAAAAGTAACAATGACATAATATCAAACTATGCAGTTTAAATTTTGATAATTTTAAACATGATGTTTTAATTAAGCGTAAAATTTGAAGACTGCAGTGTTTATTGATCTTTCAAAAGTTTTTTACTCTTTTTTGTTCTGAAGATATTTCTGATATAACCTATAATCTGATTAGTGTAATTCCTTCCAGTATAAGCTCATACAGGGTCTGATCATGATCAAAAACATCTCAAATTATAAGCTTCTCACACCAAAACAAAATCATTTTATTGATAGAAAAATTGAAAAATTGGGAAAACTGAGATGCGTGATGGAAAATGCTGGTAGAGCAGTTTATTCTGAAGTGCTTAAACATTATAAACCTTGTAAAACTACGGTTTTATGTGGCCCAGGAAATAATGGTGGCGATGGGTATGTAGCTGCAAGACTTCTCGCTAAGGAAGGTTGGCCAGTAAGAGTATTAACGTATGGGTCCCCGAAATTAGGAAGTTTGGCCCATAGCATGAAACTAGAATGGACTGGTGCGCTTGGAACGTTATCAGACTCTGAAATTCAAAAAGATGAATTAATTATAGATGCCTTGTTTGGAAGTGGTTTAAATCGCGAACTGCCTAATGATTTAAAATTCCTATTGGGAAACTTAAAACGCGTCATATCTATTGATATACCTTCGGGAGTCAATGGTCTTACAGGGGAAATTAAAAATTTCGCGCTTCAAGCTGAATTAACAATAACGTTTACAACAGCTAAACCCGGCCATTATTTATATCCCGGAAAAGCACATATTGGTCAATTGAAGATCAAAGACATCGGTATTGATTTTGACTTGATCAACAAAATAAAAGTGAAGTTTTATCTTAACCATCCATCTCTATGGAATCTTACGGGGCAAACGTTTGATGATTACAAATATAAAAGAGGGATTGTAAGTATTGTTGGTAGTAAATACACCACAGGGGCAGCAAGACTCTCTGCGTTAGCGGCTAAAAACAGTGGTGCAGGATTGGTAACTCTGTTTCCTTTTGGACAGTATGCTTTGTATGCCAATTTTTCCCCTTGTTTTATGATTGATCATAATAATTTTGACGAAGTGCTTAACGACAATCGTCGAAACACTTGGGTATGCGGCCCGGGGTTAAGTAGTTTTGAGTTTTTAGAATCATTTCCAAAACTTTTCAGCTTTGGTAAAAATATTGTCGCAGATGCAGGAGCTTTTGAACGAAATAATAGTGACATTTTAAAAGGCGTATCCGTTATAACCCCTCATAAGGGTGAATTTGAAAGAGTGTTTGGGAAGCTAGGGGCTGACAAAGTTGCGGACGTTCGTAAAGCTGCAACTAAAATACAAAGCGTCATTGTCCTAAAGGGACCAGATACCCTTATCGTTTCTCCTGAAGGAAAGGTTGTTATCAACCATCACGCCAGCCCACGTCTTGCTACTGCGGGATCAGGAGATCTCCTTTCAGGTATCATTGCAACCCTTATAGCCAGTGGTATGAATTTTTGGGAAAGTGCCTGTGCTGGAGTTTGGATACATGGAGAAGCTGCAAGTTTATGCGAACATAACTGGCCCGATGCAGAAATGATAGCTCAACAATTAGGCAAAGCTAGAGATAACGCTTATAAATTGTATCAAAATGAAAAAAAATGAAAAAAGTGTTGCTCTTCGCATAATTGTAAGTTAAGAAAACTAACGTAAACCACGGATGTGCGGATGTGGTGAAATTGGTAGACACGCCAGACTTAGAATCTGGTGGCGTGAGTCGTGGGGGTTCAAGTCCCTCCATCCGCACCAATAACGGTCAGTAAATTAACGGCCGCTATTTGGACTTGTAATTAGGCAATCCGTTTCGTTATAATCAATACCTAATTTATCTAGGTAGAACAATTTTGACCGAGAGGATGACCTGGATAATGCAGGTTACTGAAACGCTTTCTGAAAGCCTAAAGCGTGGCTTTAAAATCGTAATTGAACAGACGCAAATCGCTGACAAAAAAAAACATCGACTAATTGAAATGGGTAAGCAAATGAACATACCCGGGTTTAGACCTGGAAAAGTGCCTTTGCCCGTTGTTAAACAGCGTTACGGAAAATCCGTTCACAATGAAATTGTCAACGACGCCATAAGCCAAGCTATCAATTCGACATTAGACGAAAGAGGACTTCGTGCTGCTTCTCAGCCAAATATAGCGTTGTCTGAAAATTATAAAGAAGGAGACGATCTGGAGTTTTCTTTTGAAGTCGAGCTGATTCCTGATTTTGAAGTGCCAGATTTCAAAGGATTTACATTAACACGTTATAAAGCCAAACCTACCGATGAAGCTATACAAAAATCCATAGAAACTATTGCAGAACGCCAAAAAGAATTTAAAGATATTGAAGAGGTTCGTCCAGCAACCGACGGAGATGTTCTTGTTGTTGATTTCGTTGGAAAAGTCGATGGCGTTGCTTTCGAAGATGGTACAGCTGAAAACGTTAATGTTGAAATTGGAGGTGCTGGTTTCATTCCAGGTTTTGCTGAGCAAATCGAAGGAATGTCACCTGGAGAAAAAAAACAAATAACAGTTACATTCCCTGAAAATTATCAAGCTCCAAATCTTGCAGGAAAACAAGCTACATTTGATATTCATGCCAAATCTTTAAAACAAGCGATTATTCCAGAAGTTAATGATGCTTTTGCTACTAAACTTGGTATGGAATCTCTTGATAAATTAAAGCAATTGGTTGAAAAACAAATTAATGCTGAATACGAACAACTCACCCAAATGCGATTAAAAAGAGAAATTCTCGATTTACTTTCTGAAAAGGTAAATTTTGAACTTCCTAAAGGTTTACTTGAAAATGAGTTTGCTCAGATTTGGAAACGCATTGAAAATGATCGTAAATCAAATCAATTGGATGAAGACGATAAAGCTAAAGATGAAGAAACTCTCAAAGCGGAGTACCGCAAAATTGCAGAACGTCGCGTCAGGCTTGGCTTGGTGCTCGTAGAAATTGGCAAGCAAAATTCTATTTCTGTGACCGAAGAAGAACTTTCCCAAGCAATGCGTTCTGAAGCAATGCGTTATCCAGGAAAAGAAAAAGAAGTAATAGAATTTTTCCAAAAAAACCCTCAAGCTGTAGAATCCTTAAAAGGGCCGATTTACGAAAATAAAGTCATTTCCTATATTCTTGAGTTGGCTCATATAAATGATAAAGAAGTAACATTTGAAGAATTATCTGAAATGCCCGAAGCTACGCTTTAATTCCCTATAATTTTGTAAAAGGATGTTTGGAATAAATCCAAACATCCTTTTTTTTTCAAAAGATTGAAGCAAGTTAAAATTTTGTTTAGATTATACACTGCTATAGTAAAATAACACTCAATCAATCCATTTACGTTTAGGAAAAATTTTATGAGGAATTTTAATCCTCTAGAGGTTTACGATAATGCTTTAGTGCCGATGGTTGTTGAACAAACTTCTCGAGGCGAGAGAGCTTTCGATATCTATTCGAGATTACTAAAAGAACGAATTATCTTTTTAACCGGCACGGTTTACGACCAAGTTTCTTCTTTAATTTCGGCTCAACTTTTATATCTAGAAAGCATTAATCCAAAAAAAGAAATTTTTTTTTACATCAACAGTCCAGGAGGAGTAGTTTCAGCTGGCTTAGCAATTTACGATACGATGCAATTTATCAGTTGTCCGGTCAGTACAGTATGCATTGGTCAAGCTGCTTCTATGGGGTCTTTGTTGCTTTGCGGTGGTGAAAAAGGGGAGCGTTACGCTTTGCCAAATGCGCGTATTATGGTTCACCAACCTTCAGGTGGTGCCCAAGGCCAAGCAAGTGATATTCAAATTCAAGCGCGTGAGATACTTGAAATTAGAAAGAACTTGAACCAAATCTATAATCGTCATACCGGAAGAACTCTTGAAGAAATCGAACAAAAACTTGAAAGAGACAGTTATATGTCTCCCGAAGAGGCACGAGACTTCGGTATTATTGATAAGGTCGTACAAAAACGTCCTATTCAATCCAAACTAGATTAGCAGCTGTCTGCTGTATCTGTTTGTATATGAAATATTTTTTCATTCAATAGGGTTAACTTTAATAGTATACTATCCTTCTAGTTATGTAAGAGTAGGGGTGAAAATGGCTGAAAACAAAGAAGATACCAACAATGCACTTTACTGCTCTTTTTGCGGGAAATCGCAACATGAAGTCAAAAAATTGATTGCAGGACCAACAGTGTTCATTTGCAATGAATGTGTAGAACTTTGTATGGATATCGTTAAAGAAGATAATAAAACTACAGTGGCTAAAAATCATAAGGGATTACCTACTCCAAAGGAAATATGCAAAATTTTGGACGATTATGTTATTGGCCAAGGTGAAGCAAAAAAAGTTTTATCGGTTGCTGTCCACAATCATTATAAACGCCTTAATCACATGGATAAAGAGCGCGATATTGAAATTTCAAAATCTAATATTCTCCTTATTGGTCCTACCGGTACGGGAAAAACTCTTTTGGCTCAGACATTAGCAAGAATACTTGATGTACCTTTTACAATGGCTGATGCTACTACTCTTACCGAAGCTGGTTACGTCGGCGAAGATGTCGAAAACATCATTTTAAAATTGCTGCAAGCAGCTGAATACAACGTTGAACGAGCCCAAAAAGGAATTATTTATATAGATGAAATCGACAAAATATCTCGAAAATCAGATAATCCTTCCATAACCCGAGACGTCAGCGGTGAAGGAGTACAACAAGCTTTATTAAAAATAATGGAAGGTACTATAGCCTCTGTTCCCCCTCAAGGAGGAAGAAAACACCCACAACAGGAGTTTTTACAAGTTGATACAACCAATATGCTTTTCATATGTGGTGGAGCTTTTGCAGGACTTGATAAAATCATCAGTGCACGAAGTGTAGGGTATGGAATAGGATTTGGTGCTGAAGTTTCTTCGAAAGAAAATCAAGCAATTGGTCAACTTTTTCGCAAACTTGAACCCGATGATTTGATGAAATTTGGTCTAATACCAGAGTTTATAGGACGCTTACCTGTCATTGCAACGTTGGATGATTTAGATCGACAAGCATTGATACAAATACTAACAGAACCTAAAAATGCACTGATCAAACAATACCAAAAACTGTTTGAACTCGAAAACGTTCGATTAACGTTTACTGATCATTCTCTACAAGAAATTGCTAATAAGGCAATAGAAAGACATACAGGAGCCCGAGGATTACGTTCAATTTTGGAAGGTACATTACTTTCAACAATGTTCGAACTGCCAGATCTAAAAAATGTCAGTGAGGTTATTGTAAATAAAGAAGTTATTTCCCACCATGAAAAACCTGTCTACGTCTACGATAATACAAAACCCATTGAACAAACCGCATAGACAAAAAATCCTTTAAAAGACGCCAAAAACCCCCTTTGATATAGCGAATTTGCTTCATCTTTATATTGCAAATTCGCTTATATCCCCTGTATCATAAGTAATGTTGTGATTATTTCTATACAACTTATCTTAGATCAGTATTATGGTTTCACCTGAATTTAAATATTTAATCTTGTGTTCAGGAGTTAGTTTTCTCAAGCATGGGTTCTGGTAATACAATAAATGCTGATACATTACTAAGATTAAATAACAGAAACTACATTGTAATAGAATGTGCCAAAATGGGCATTCTCATTCGATCGTCCCTTTAAGGAGGTCATAAGCTTATGACAGAAGACAATTCAAATAATGATGTTGAAATTAGCAAAAATGAACAAAATCCCAAAACGGAAAAAAATCTAAATTTAATGGCTGTATTGCCATTAAGAGATATTGTCGTTTTTCCTCATATGATTGTTCCTTTGTTTGTTGGCAGAGAAAAATCTGTCAAAGCCTTGGAAGAGGTTACAAAAAAACAAGACAGAATTCTTTTGGTAGCTCAAAAAGATCCTTCACTGGAAGATCTTTCTGAAAAAGATATCTACAACTTTGGTACGGTAGCTTCGATATTACAATTATTAAAATTACCTGATGGTACGGTTAAAGTTTTAGTTGAAGGATTAAAACGGGCGCAGATAAAAAAAATTATCGATCATGATACTTTTTTTGAAGCCGACGTCGAAGAAATAGAAGATCTGAATCCTTCAAGCAACGAACTCGAAGCACTTCAAAGAACAGTAATTGCTCAATTTGAACAATATATTAAATTAAACAAAAACATTGCACCAGAAGTTTTAGTTGCTGTAAATCAAATTAATTCACCCTCCAAACTAGTCGATACCGTAACTAGCCATTTAAATTTAAAAGTATCCGAAAAACAAATTATTTTGGAAACTCTTCCTATTGACGAACGATTGGAAAAACTTCTTGAACATCTCGAAACGGAAGTGAGTGTTTTGCAAGTTGAAAAAAAGATTCGTAATCGCGTTAAGAAACAGATGGAGAAAACACAAAGAGAATACTATTTAAATGAACAATTAAAAGCTATTCAAAAGGAATTAGGGGATAGCGAGGAAGGAAAGGACGAACTTAGCGATTTAGAAGAAAAAATTGCTAAAACACGGCTAAGCAAAGAAGCTAAAGATAAAGCCATCTCCGACCTTAAAAAATTAAGGTCTATGAGTCCAATGTCAGCTGAGGCAACCGTTGTTAGAAACTATTTAGATTGGCTGGTTGGTATTCCCTGGAAAAAACGTTCCAAAATGTCCAAAAATCTGCTTGATGCTGAAAAAATTCTTAATGATGATCATTATGGGTTGGAAAAAGTTAAAGAACGTATACTGGAATATTTAGCCGTCCAAATTCGTTCTTCAAAGCTAAAAGGGCCGATTTTGTGTCTCATTGGACCGCCTGGTGTAGGAAAAACTTCTTTAGCAAAATCTATTGCTAAGGCTACTGGACGTGAGTACGTACGTATGTCCTTAGGTGGCGTGCGAGATGAAGCTGAAATTAGAGGACACCGCAGAACGTATATTGGTGCAATGCCTGGTAAAATTATTCAAGGAATGAAAAAAGCAGGAACTTCTAACCCGCTATTTTTATTGGATGAAATTGATAAACTTGGTTCTGATTGGAGGGGAGACCCTTCTTCTGCATTACTAGAAGTACTTGATCCAGAACAAAATTCCACCTTCGCAGACCACTATCTTGAAGTCGATTATGATTTATCTGACGTCATGTTTGTGACTACAGCCAACAGTTATAACATGCCGCAACCTCTCTTAGATCGTATGGAAATTATAAGAATAGCAGGGTATACGGAAGATGAAAAAGTCGAAATAGCTAAAAGACATTTAATAAAAAAACAAAGTGAATCTCACAGCTTAAAACCAAGTGAATGGTCTATTACGGACGAAGTTCTTCACGAATTAGTTAGAACGTATACACGTGAAGCAGGCGTACGTAATTTTGAAAGAGAAATAGCCAAAATTGTTCGAAAAATAGTGAGAAAAATTGTTTCTAAACAATCCGATCACATTGCCATTACATTGGATAATTTAGAAGAATTTGTTGGCGTCAAATGTTTTCGTTACGGCGAAACGGAACAAGAAGATATGGTAGGAGTTGTGACGGGTTTAGCCTGGACAGAAGTGGGTGGAGAAATTTTAAATATTGAGAGCGTAATTATTCCAGGAAAAGGCGTAATTAAAAATACTGGAAAACTTGGTGATGTGATGCAAGAAAGTGTCTCTGCGGCGTTGTCGTATGTTAAAAGCCGATCAGACAAATTTGGCATTGATCAAAAACTTTTTGAAGAAAAAGATATTCATGTTCATGTACCGGAAGGAGCAACCCCAAAAGACGGGCCGTCCGCTGGAGTTGCTATGGCCACAACCCTTGTCAGTGTATTAACGGGCATACCTATCCGTAAAGATATCGCTATGACTGGCGAAATAACGCTTAGGGGACGCGTACTTCCCATCGGTGGATTGAAAGAAAAACTTCTTGCTGCTTCACGTGCAGGCATAAAAACGGTTTTCATTCCTAAGGATAATGAGAGAGATTTAGTTGATATTCCTAAAACGGTAATCGACAATTTAAACATTCTGCCTGTTACAAATGTTGATGACGTTATCAATCAAGCGCTCGTTAGACCAGCCGAATCACTTAGATGGAGCAGCAGTCCCAAAACCAAAAAATCTAATCATTCTGAAGCTTCTAAAAGTGTTTTACCTCATTAATTGTGTTGAACTTGCAACCCAATTTTAAGAAATGAAGTAAATTCTATTAAGTTGTCTGAGAATAGTTGACGTTATGACAAAGTCCTTCAATAGTCTGATATTATAAATCTTCAACTATTCAAAGATTTAATCTAAATTTCGTATCGTCATAGTGGAAAGAAAAAAAATGGAAAAGCCGCTTAATAAACAAGAACTTGTCGCTGCAGTTGCTGAAAAAACAGAACTGTCAAAAGCAAAATCAGGTGAAGTCATTGATGCTGTGTTAAGCACCATTGAAAAAACCCTGGCTAAAAAACAAGAAGTGCGACTTGTTGGTTTCGGTAGCTTTGTCACCGCTAAACGCAAAGCTGCAAAAGGACGTAACCCTCGCACGGGTGAAGAAATTAAGATTCCAGCTTCTACATCGGTTCGCTTTAGGCCCGGAAAATTGCTAAAAGATGCAGTAAGCAAATAGATTGATAAAAAGTTAGATTTTCTTAAAAAAATGTCTAGACACACAACGGCTTCAATGTTAAGAAGTCGTTGTTCCGTTAATACGGAAGGGCGATTAGCTCAGTTGGTAGAGCATCTCGTTTACACCGAGAGGGTCGGCAGTTCGAGACTGTCATCGCCCACCACTAATTTATACTTTGAGTTCTAGTTTAGAACTCTACGTGAACGTTAAAAGCCGTTACGCGGGTGTAGCTCAGTTTGGTTAGAGCGCCGGCCTGTCACGCCGGAGGTCGCGGGTTCGAACCCCGTCACTCGCGCCATATTCATTGGCATCATTTTTATAGATATTTATAAACAACTTAAAATTAGTTGCTCAAGACATACAATCGGCCCGTTTTTTAGCACATGTATTTCACCTTAATAGTAATTTTTTTGTTATTACAATTTAATACATTAGCCGTGCAAAAAATAAAAAACTCTGTTATAACGTTACTTTGTAATTAGTTATAGATCCCGCAATTTCCGCTTTGAAAACAAAGAGTTTCTTATGCAGGCTATTCTCAGCACTTATTTGCCCGTTCTTATTTTTGTTATTATTTCTTTGGGTATTGCCTGTACTATGCTTGGCACCGCTTTATTCTCTGCAAAACAAAACCCCTACGACGAAAAAATATATCCTTACGAATGTGGTTTTCCAGCGTTTGAAGATGCACGTCAAATATTTGACGTGCGTTATTATTTAGTGGGAATTTTATTCATAATTTTTGATCTTGAAATGGTTTTTTTATTCCCATGGGCGATTACCCTTTCAAAAATAGGTGCATTTGGCTTTTTCTCAATGTTAATTTTTCTTGTCGTATTAACCATTGGATTTATTTACGAATGGTGTAAAGGGGCTCTAGAATGGGACTAACGAGTTATCTACTTCAATTAAAAGAAAACTATCTCAAATGAATTTATAAAGGGCGTAAACTTGACAAATGACGCTGACCAAGAGAAAATTTTTTGGAATAAAAATTCTTTAGAACCAAGTCAAGAGCAAGAAGCTGTAATAAAAGGCATTACAGGTGCTATGACAGATAAAGGATTTGTCGTTGCTAAACTTGATCAATTGATCAATTGGGGAAGGACGGGCAGTTTATGGCCAATGACTTTCGGTTTGGCATGTTGTGCAGTCGAAATGATTCATGCTTATATGCCGCGGTATGATCTAGATCGTATGGGGGTAGTGCCGATGGGTTCACCTAGACAAGCCGATGTTATGATTGTTGCAGGTACGCTAACCCATAAAATGGCACCGGCTTTAAGGCGACTTTATGATCAAATGTCCGAACCACGATGGGTAATTTCTATGGGATCTTGTGCTAATGGAGGGGGGTACTATCACTATTCTTATTCTGTCGTTAGAGGTTGCGATAAAATAGTACCTGTAGATGTCTATGTTCCAGGATGCCCTCCAACTGCTGAAGCATTAGTTTACGGTATTATGTTATTGAAAAAAAAGATTCAACGTACAGGAACCGTCATTCGTGTCTAATTTGGAATTATGTATCACTTATCAAAATAAGTTTACTAAACTACAAAAAATAAGTTTTTTATTAAATACTGCTATAAAAGGTGTGATTAAAGCAGAGTTCGAACTTAACGAACTCGTAGTCACGGTTGAACTAAACGAATTGCTAAACCTACTTACTTTTTTAAAATTAAATCCTCAATGTCAATTCGAGCAACTTATGGACGTTTGCGGGGTAGATTATCCAGAAAGAGAATTTCGCTTTAACGTCGTTTATAATTTACTATCCGTTTCCCTAAACCAGCGTATACGCGTTATTACTCAAACGGACGAAAATCGTGCCATTTGTTCTGTTCGATCACTATGGAAAAATGCAGATTGGTGGGAAAGGGAATGTTACGATATGTTTGGTATCCTTTTTTCAGGACAACCTGATCTTAGACGTATATTAACAGATTACGGATTTAATGGCCATCCTTTACGCAAAGATTTTCCTTTAACGGGATACGTTGAAGCACGTTACGATGCGGATCAACATAGGGTGGTTTATGAACCTGTGTCTTTGACACAAGATATGCGTGATTTTGATTTTGACTCTCCGTGGGAAGGAATAATAACTTTACCAGGAG
Source organism: Commensalibacter sp. Nvir (assembly GCF_963921845.1). Taxonomy (NCBI): domain Bacteria; kingdom Pseudomonadati; phylum Pseudomonadota; class Alphaproteobacteria; order Acetobacterales; family Acetobacteraceae; genus Commensalibacter; species Commensalibacter sp. Nvir. The sequence continues at coordinate 10,808 of NZ_CAWUGZ010000028.1, forward strand.
ACGAAAAAATTCATGATAAACGCTAGAGTAAAGCCGTAATTGTTACAATTACTAAAGACGGCAAAAGGGTATTCGATGAATACAAATTTGAATAAGGGGTCTACAGATAAATCACAAAAGATCTTATCTGAGATTAAAAAAAATACTTTGAATTTTCTTGCAGGGGATTCACATACCGTAAACTTTGGCCCTCAACACCCTTCAGCTCACGGTGTTTTGCGTGTCGTGATGGAGCTAGAAGGTGAAGTTATAAAGCGTGCTACACCCCATATTGGATTACTGCATAGAGGAACCGAAAAACTTTTAGAACATAAAGCGTACCATAAAGGGCTTCCCTATTTTGATAGACTAGATTACGCTTCCCCTATGTGTGAAGAGCATGCATTCGTATTAGCCACTGAAAAATTACTTCGCATAGACGTTCCAGAAAGAGGAAAATGGATCAGGGTCTTATTTGCTGAAATAACAAGGATTCTAAATCATCTCTTAAACGTTACAGCTATGGGATTAGATTGTGGAGCTATGACTCCTGCGCTTTGGGCATATGAAGAGCGAGAAAAACTCATGGAGTTTTATGAAGGTGTATCAGGCGCACGGTTCCACGCTAATTATTTTAGGCATGGAGGCGTAAGTAAAGATTTACCTGCAGGGATGGAAGAAAAAATTGCCAGTTGGGTAAAGGCTTTCCCCAAACTTATTGATGACATTGAAGGTCTTTTAACCAATAATCGCATTTGGAAACAACGAACCGTTGGCATTGGCGTTTGTACTTCTGAAGACGCTTTATCATGGGGGTTTTCAGGACCCTGTTTAAGAGCTTCCGGAGTTCCATGGGATCTAAGACGCTCACAGCCTTATGATAATTATGATAAAGTCGATTTCGCTGTTCCTGTTGCACGTCAAGGTGATTGTTATGATCGCTATCTAGTACGCATCGCTGAAATGAGAGAAAGCGCCAAAATTATTCAACAATGTTTGGATAAAATGCAACCTGGACCAATTAAAGTAGAAAATGACAAAATTTCCCCACCCAAAAGAGAACATATGAAGCAATCCATGGAGGCATTGATTAATTATTTTAAACTCTATAGTGGAGGATTTTATGTTCCTAGCGGGACAACGTATACGGCTGTAGAAAGCCCAAAAGGCGAATTTGGTGTATACCTTATTGCGGACGGAGGAACAAAACCCTATCGTTGCAAAATACGCCCAACAGGTTTTTCCCACCTTCAAGCCTTAGACGAGCTTTCCCATAGACATATGCTTGCCGACATGGTCGCAATTATTGGTTCCTTGGACTTGGTTTTTGGTGAAGTGGATAGATAAAGTACTATGTCACATAAAAAAAATATTGAGCAACCCCTAAGCTTTGCTTTCGATGAAGAAAGCACAATACAAATAACTCAAACGCTTAGCAAATATCCCCCTGAACGCAAAGCAAGCGCTGTAATCCCTTTGCTCTATTTAGTACAAAACCAATTGAAAAGAAAAACAGATAGCGCTTGGATACCTAAAGTAGCACTTGCTGAAGTAGCCCGCATTCTTGAAATACCCGTATCAAGGGTATACGAAATTGCTACGTTCTACTCAATGTTTAATTTAGAACCCATCGGGAAATACCATTTGCAAATCTGTGGGACAACACCCTGTTGGTTGAGAGGCTCTGACGATATTTTTGAGGCCTGTAAAAAAGCAACAGGTATAAAAAATATAGGTGAAACCAGCGACGACGGGTTGTTCACCCTTTCGGAAGTGGAATGCCTAGGGGCGTGTGCAAACGCACCTATTCTTCAAGTTGATCATGATTACTATGAAGATATGACTGCTGAGATTACTGTTGAATTAATTAATTTACTTCGGCAGGGGAAAAGACCTCCACCAGGTTCAATGGCGGGAAGATGCAATTCTGCCCCTTCAAATACTGAAGCCCCTATTACTGAGGTCAAAAATGTTAAGTAGTCAAGATCGAATCTTTCTTAATCTTTATGGACAAAAAGATTGGAAATTAGAAGGTGCTAAAAAAAGAGGGGATTGGAATAACACTAAAGCTATCTTAGATCTTGGTCGAGACGCTATCATTAAAACGGTTATAGATTCAGGACTCAGAGGCCGTGGAGGCGCTGGTTTCTCCACCGGTTTAAAATGGTCTTTCATGCCTAAACAACAAGGAGAATTACCTCATTATCTTGTAGTTAATGGAGATGAGTCAGAACCAGGAACCTGCAAAGACCGTGAAATCTTAAGGCATGAGCCTCATAAAATCATCGAAGGTGCATTAATTGCGTCGTTTGCCATTGGCGCACACACCGCTTATATTTACATTCGAGGCGAATATTATAACGAAGCCAACCATCTACAAATAGCGATTGATGAAGCGTATGAAGCAGGGTTGATAGGTAAAAACGCTTGCGAAAGTGGGTGGGATTTTGATTTTCATATCCACAGAGGAGCTGGAGCTTATATTTGCGGTGAAGAAACTGCACAACTTGAGAGTTTAGAGGGTAAAAAAGGTGAACCAAGATTAAAGCCTCCTTTCCCCGCAAACAAAGGACTTTATGGATGTCCAACAACCATTAACAACGTCGAAAGTATTTCGGTTACACCCACCATTTTGAGGCGAGGTTCTTCTTGGTTCAACGGTATTGGCAGAGCCAATAATACAGGTCCTAAATTAATGACGCTTTCAGGTCATATACAAACCCCTTGTGTTTTTGAAGAAGCTTTAGGATTGCCGTTAAAAGAAATTATTGAAACCCATGGTGGAGGGGTAAGAGGAGGGTGGGACAATTTACTCGCTGTCATCCCAGGTGGGACATCCATGCCCCTCCTTAATAAAGAAACCTGTGAAACAGCCATCATGGATTTCGATGGTTTGCGTAGCGCTGGTTCCAATTTAGGTACTGCTGCAATTATTGTTATGGATAAATCTACAGACATTATTAAAGCAATGACAAGAATAGCCCAATTTTATAAACATGAAAGTTGTGGGCAATGTACTCCCTGCCGCGAAGGATCTGCTTGGGTTCTTAAAGTCATGAGACGTATGACAGAGGGAAATGCTGAAATTGATGAAATTGATATGTTAATGGATGTAACTGGACAGATTGAAAATACAACGATTTGTGCTATGGGTATGTCTATATCTTGGCCGATACAATCCTTGATTCGTAATTTTCGACCTCTGATGGAAAAAAGACTAATGGATTACAAAACTACACATGGTGGCACGTCCTTAATTCAAATACCCAAAGAAGCAATGGTTGGAACATAGGGATATTTTTATGGTAAAAGTTACTGTGGATGACATACCTATTACGGTTCCAGAAGGTTCATCTGTGTTACAAGCTTGCGAATTGGCTGGCAAGGAAATACCTCGTTTTTGCTATCACGAAAAATTATCCGTCGCTGGCAACTGCAGGATGTGTATTGTTGAAATAACTGGTTCTCGTAAACCTTTGGTATCTTCTTGTTCTCAACCCGTTACAGAAGGCATGCAAGTTAAAACAGATACTGAAATTGTACGCGCTGCACGCAGAAGTACAATGGAACTTTTACTTATAAATCATCCATTAGATTGTCCCATATGCGATCAAGGTGGCGAATGCGATTTACAAGATCAAGCTGTTGCCTATGGAAGATCGTGTTCACGTTTTAAAGACGGGAAACGTGCGGTTACAGATAAATATCTTGGTCCTCTAATACGCACTTCAATGACACGATGTATACAATGCACGCGCTGTATACGATTTACTAGTGAAATTACCGGTACGGCAGAGTTAGGAGGGCTTAACAGAGGGACTGACCTAGAAATTGCCCCTTACATTGAACAAGCCATGGATACCGAACTTTCGGGTAATTTAATTGATATATGTCCTGTTGGGGCACTTACTTCCAAACCGACTAGTTTTCATTTTCGCTCTTGGGAGCTTAAAACTACGCAATCAATAGACATTCACGATGCTACAGGATCGAACATTTTGTTGCAAATTCGCGGCAATGAAATTATGCGAATTCTTCCTAAGCGTAACGACCTCGTTAATGAACAATGGCTGTCAGATAAAGGACGCTTTTCACTTGATGGATTAAAAAAAGGAAGACTTGATAAGCCATGGATCCGTCAAGGCAAAAATTTAATCCAAACGTCATGGCCAGAGGCAATAGAACATTTAGGACAAAAACTTAAAACTGTAAAAGCTGAGCGAATAGGGGCCATCGCAGGCGATCTTTGTGATGCAGAAAGCATGTTATCTTTAAAAATCCTTTTGAATCAATTGGGTTGTTATAACATTGATTGCCGACAAGATGGAGCGTATTATGACTCTTCCGAACGATGGAGGTATTTGTTTAATACAACCATATCAGGAATTGAAAAGGCAGATGCTTTACTGATCGTGGGTTCATTTCCTCGCTATGAGTCTCCAACTATTAATGCAAGAATACGTAAACGGTGGCTTTCGTTAACTGAAGAATTTCCCATTGCCTACATTGGTGATCTGCCTACTGATCCAACGTATAAAATCAATTATTTAGGCAATGATCCAGCGATTATAAACGATCTACTTCAAGGTCAAAATGCTTTTACTGATGTGCTTGTAAAGGCAAAACGACCTATGATTCTTATTGGGCATAGTATTTTAACGCGAAACGATTCACCTTCACTTTTCCATATGTTATTGCAACTTGCTGACCAAATTGGGGCATTAAACAGTCAATGGAACGGTGTAAATATTTTACATACTTCTGCATCGAGGGTAGCTGGGATAGACTTAGGGTTAATACCCGATGAAAATCATTTGGATACTCATTCCATGATAGAAGGGAACGTTGATCTTTTATGGTTACTCGGAGCTGACGAATTAAATCTTGAAAATTTACCTCAAGAATGTTTTCTTGTTTATCAAGGACACCATGGAGAAAAAGCAGCTGCTAGAGCGGACATTATTTTGCCAGCACCTGCTTATACTGAAAAGTCAGGAATATACACAAATACAGAAGGCCGTATTCAAAAAAGTTTTAGAGCTATTTTCCCCCTTGGTGAAGCAAAAGAAGAATGGCTAAGTCTATTGGAAATTGGCCGTTATTTAAACCTTGATATGCCATTTATAGATCTTGATAGTTTAAGAAATTACATGGCAGACGTTAATCCCGTCTATCAATCTTTGGGTTTGATGAATTCAGAAAAAGAAAACTTCACGATTGAAAAAAGAAAAAATGATTTTGAAAATCAACGCTTTACATCCGTAATTTCAGATTATTTCTTAACAAATTCTATTAATAGAGCCAGCCCGACTATGAACGAATGTTCTTTACTACGTCGATCTTCTTCATTGAAAGTAACTGAGTAAACAAAATGGAACATTTCTTTTACCATACAACCATGGGTTCAATCCTCTTTATTATTATTAAAACCTTGGCTGTGTTGGTACCTTTTTTGATCGGAATAGCTTACTTAACGTGGATTGAGCGTAAAATTCTTGCAGCGATTATGTTACGCAAAGGACCTAACGTTGTAGGTCCTTTCGGGTTACTACAGCCTTTTGCTGACGCCATTAAAATGATATTTAAAGAAACCATCATACCCGCTAGAGCTAACCGAATTATCTTTTTTTTAGCACCTATTATTGGTTTTACCCTAAGTATGGCTGCTTGGGCAGTTATCCCTACCCATGATGGATGGGCTGTAGCTAATCTGAACATAGGGGTTTTGTATTTACTGGCTATATCATCTTTAAGCGTTTACGCAACATTACTCGCAGGTTGGGCTTCCAATTCAAAATATTCTTTACTAGGAGCCATGAGAGCAACCGCACAAATGATTTCCTACGAAGTTTCTATAGGGCTTGTCATTGTTTCCGTTTTATTAATCGCTGGAAGTGCCAATCTAAACGATATCGTCCTAGCACAGAAAAACGTTTGGTTTTTCTTACCGCTTTTCCCTATGTTTATCATTTTTTTTATATCTAGTTTAGCAGAGACCAACCGCGCGCCTTTTGATTTCGCTGTAGGGGAGAGCGAACTGGTTGCGGGTTTTTTTGTTGAGTACTCTTCAATGGCTTTTGGACTTTTTTTTCTTGCAGAATACGGAAATATGATTTTGATGTCTGCCTTCATCAGCATATTATTCTTAGGAGGATGGTTACCTCCTTTTGAGCTAGTTCCCTTTACATGGATACCCGCTCCTTTTTGGTTAATTTTGAAAATTCTTTTCTGTTTGTTTTGCTTTATTTGGGTTAGAAGCGCTTTTCCTAGATACCGTTATGATCAACTTATGAGATTGGGATGGAAAGTTTTTTTACCATTTTCTTTAGTTTGGGTTGTACTGACGGCGGGTTTTTTAATGCTCACCAAACTTGGTATTTATGGAGGGGTAGGGTAAAATGGGCATAATCCAAAAGACAACTCGTTCCCTTATGCTTTCCGAACTTATTGCGGGTCTAGGCATTACGTTACGCTATTTTTTCAAACCTAAAGCAACTATTAATTACCCTTATGAAAAAAGTCCCCTTTCGCCTCGTTTCAGAGGCGAACATGCTTTGAGACGTTATGGTAACGGAGAGGAACGCTGTATCGCTTGTAAATTATGTGAAGCCACATGTCCTGCTGAGGCCATTACCATAGAAGCAGAGCCCCGAGAAGATGGCTCAAGAAGAACGACACGCTACGATATTGATATGACAAAATGTATCTATTGTGGATTATGCCAAGAAGCATGTCCTGTCGATGCTATTGTTCAAGGACCAAATTACGAATATGCCACTGAAACCCGAGAAGAATTAATGTATAATAAGGAAAAACTGCTTTCGAATGGGGATCAATGGGAAACAGCAATTGCACTAAGGCTTAAACAAGATGCACCTTATCGCTGAGTTTTTTTTAACCATTACGTATAAGTTTTTAAAATGCTTACCTGAAAGCATAAGAGTTTCTCAGCAAGGAATAGGACAATGACTCCTATCATTCTTTTTTATCTATTCGCAACTATTATGCTCTTATCAGCTTTAATGGTCATTTTTGCCAAAAATCCGGTTCACTCAGCTTTATTTTTAATTTTAACATTCTGTAATGCAGCCGGTCTTTTTTTACTTGCTGGTGCAGAATTTCTAGCAATTTTATTAGTGGCAATATACGCTGGTGCTGTAATGGTTTTGTTTTTATTCGTTGTCATGACCATGCAAACAAATTTAGTGCAACTTAAACAAGGACTACGACATCACGCTTTGCTAGGTGTTGCTACTGCATTTGTTTTAGTGATTGAACTTAGTATCGCTTCAATGACTTGGCATAATAATTTATCTATCATTTCAACCCAGACAGGACAATTGCCTTCACTTTCCAATACTCAAATGCTTGGGCTTCTTATTTACACCCATTATATATTTTTATTTCAAATCAGCGGGTTAATTTTATTGGTAGCAATAGTGGGTGCTATAGTGCTAACGCTTCGTAAACGATCGGAAAATCGTAGACAAGATATTGATAAACAACATCAAAGAAATCCCAGCGAAACTTTAGAATTGCGCTCTATCGAACTTCATAAAGGAACAAACGCGTTAGGGGGTTTTATACGACCCAAAAAGAGTTACTTTGAAACCGCACAAAACAATTCGTTTGGTCCAAAACCTGGCGACAAGACTGACATTCATGAACAAAGAACAAAAACGGACCATTCAACATGAATATTTTAGAAACAATTGGTGTCGCTCCCTTTATGATTGTAAGTAGTATACTTTTTACAATTGGGCTTGTTGGAATTTTTGCAACTAAAAAAAATCTAATCACAATTTTGATGTCTATAGAATTGATGTTATTAGCTGCAAACTTAAATTTAATAGCTTTTTCTTCGGCCTATTCCAATATAACGGGTCAAATAATGGTTATGTTTAGTTTAACAATTGCGGCAGCGGAATCTGCGATAGGTTTAGCGATCATTACAGTGTATCATAGGAATAGGCACTCTATAGAAGTTCGTAAAACAACGATGATGAAAGGCTAATCCGATGCAACCCATGGATTCATCGTTTTTAATAGTTACGTTATTTTCCCCCTTATTTGGAAGTTGTAGTTCTGGATTGTTAGGAAAAATGTTAGGGGATCGCTTTGCTAAAAGTGTATCTATTTTAGGAATGATACTATCTTTGGCTGCGTCATGGTATATTATGGGACATATTGTTTACTCGGGACCTCAGGACAAATTGGTCCCAATAGCCACTTGGATCAGTTCCAGCACTTTCAACATAAGTTGGGATTTAAGATTAGATACTCTTTCGGTTTCCATGGCAACGATAGTTACCAGTATATCTTTCCTTGTACATATCTATAGTATTGGTTATATGTCTCGTGAAGAGATGCCCACCTATCGATTTTTCTCATATTTATCTTTATTTACTTTCAGTATGCTGTTACTCGTGACCTCATGCAATCTCGTTGGGTTATATTGCGGATGGGAAGCAGTCGGTTTATCCAGTTATCTACTAATAGGATATTGGTATACCAAGCCTGCAGCAGTTGCAGCAGCCATTAAAGCGTTCGTTGTCAATAGAATAGCCGATTTGTTTTTTTTAATAGGTATTAGTTTACTTTTTATTTTAAGTGGTTCGGTTTATTTTTCGGATATTTTTCAAAGAGCCCCTGAATTACTGCGAACCCATTATGATTTTATAGGATATGATTTTAAAGCCTGTGAAATGATTTCTTTTCTCTTGTTCGTAGGGGCGATGGGTAAGTCGGCTCAGCTTTTTTTCCATGTGTGGTTGCCCGATGCAATGGAGGGTCCAACACCAGTGTCTGCTTTAATCCATGCAGCCACTATGGTTACTGCTGGCGTATTTTTAATGGCCAGAATGTCCCCAATATTAGAAATAGCCTACTATACACGGGCGTTAATTCTTATAATTGGGTCAATTACCGCTTTTTTTGCCGCATCCGTTGCGTTAACTCAAACCGATATTAAGAAATCAATTGCTTATTCCACTTGCTCCCAATTAGGATATATGTTTGTAGCGATAGGTTGTGGAGCCTATCAAATTGCACTTTTTCACCTTACAACACACGCTTTTTTTAAAGCCCTGTTGTTTCTAGGAGCCGGCTCGGTTATTCATGCGCTGCACAATGAACAAGATATGTTCAAAATGGGTGGATTAGCCAAAAAACTACCTTTTACCTGTGTGGTAATGTGGATAGGTTCATTAGCCCTAGCAGGAATATTCCCTTTTGCCGGTTATTGGTCGAAAGATGCCATCATGAAATCAGCATGGATGTACAACTCTAATTGTAGTTATTTTGCTTGGGTGATAACTTCATTAACAGCCTTTTTAACCGCACTTTATAGTTGGAGATTATTATTTTTAGTATTTCATGCACCATCAAAAAATCAAGCTTTGACGAGTAAAGCTAAAGAATCTCCCTCGGTCATGATAAATCCCATGGGCGTGCTGGCCTTAGGATCTGTGTGCAGTGGATTTATTTTATCGTCTTATTATATTGGTTCAAAACATACACATTTTTGGGGAAGTTCGATTTTTACAGGAACCAATAATCACATCCTTAGCCTTATTCATCGTACACCGTTGTTTATTGCCCAGACTCCCTCAATATTGGCTATACTGGGTATACTCGTTGCTTATATTTGTTATGTTCGATTTCCAATTCTTCCTACAAAATTAGCCAATTCCTTTTCAGGACCTTACCGATTTTTAATTAATGCTTGGTATTTTGATCGGCTTTACCAAATTATTTTTATCAAACCTTATCACATACTATCTAAAATTTTATGGAATATAGGAGAAAAAGAAATCATTGAAGGTGCACCACTAATCATTGCAGATTTTACCCAACGTTCAGCAAAAACTATTTCTCGTACACAGAACGGTTCATTTGCACTTTATGCATTGACCTTAGTGATTGGATTAGTGATCATTCTTACTACCTTTTTAATCTATCATTAAAAAAGAAATTAGGATTAGCCAATGAATTGGACACTAGCTTTGCCCGAGATTATTTTATCGTTAAGTAGTCTAGGAATTATTTCATACGGCGCAGTGCAAAAGAGAGAAAATCCTTTTTTTATCTGTTCTACATTTTCAATCGCTGCCCTGATAGCGGTAAGCTTTTTAATTATGACAGGCTCAAACGGTTTAGGGTTTAATAATTTATTTATTAGCGATGAATTTTCTCGGTTTATGAAGCTTTTAATTCTTGTGGCCGCTTTGCTAACGATTATTCTATCACTGGATTTTAATATTAAAGCCTCCTCCAATTCATTCGAATTTACTGCACTGCTTTTGTTTTCAACTACGGGCGCGATGATAATGGTGTCTTCAAATAATTTAATGACACTCTATCTTGGACTAGAATTATCTTCTTTACCTCTGTATATTTTATGTGCTTTTGATCGAGATAATGTTTTTTCTTCTGAAGCCGGTATAAAATATTTTATTTTAGGTTCTGTAGCCTCTACAATTATTTTGTACGGTCTCTCGCTAATTTATGGGTTCAGTGGCGGATTAGGTTATGAACATGTGCATCTAGCCTTTGCTTCACCTAACCCTATACCCCCAGGATTATCTTTTGGTTTAATTTTTATCTTAGTTGGCTTGTGTTTCAAAATTTCTGCCGCTCCCTTCCATATGTGGACACCTGATGTTTATCAAGGTGCTCCAACCTCTGTTAGTATGTATCTATCGACTGTACCAAAATTCGCTGCATTCGCTCTTTTTATGCGTTTAATAATGGGACCTTTTGGGAACATTTCGTTCCAATGGCAATTATTAATTGAAATCATAGCGATTTTATCCATCATCGTGGGCAGCGTAGGCGCTATCGTACAAACAAATATCAAAAGAATGATGGCTTATTCTTCTATATCGCATATGGGTTACACATTAGTAGGCCTTGCTGCAGCAACCACTGAAGGTGTATTAGGAAGTTTAATTTACTTAACTGTATATTTATTCATGAATATAGGAACATTTGCTGTTATTGCTGCGATGACACGGAAGGGTCTCATTGTTGAAAATGTAAAAGATTTATCAGGTCTTGGAAAAACCAATCCCGGTATAGCCGCAGCAATGGCCATTTTCATGTTTAGTATGGCTGGCGCCCCCCCATTAGCAGGATTTTTTGGAAAGTTCATGGTATTTTGGGCGGCCATCTCAGCACACTTATATATACTAACTATAATAGGAATTTTAGCCAGTGCTATTAGCGCCTACATTTACTTGCGTATTATAAAAATTATGTATTTTAATACCTTAATACAACCTCTTGATCCTCAGCCATTATCTCTCTCTTTAATAACTTTCAGTATGGGTACCGTAACAATAATTTTTTTATTATTTATGTCACCCATTGTCCATATCAGCAAAATTGCTGCTCAATCTTTATTTTAATAAAGCATTTAACCGTGAATACTGATATAAATTGGCAAATAGAATTTCACGATAGTTTACCTTCTACAAATGATTATTGTATAAAACAAGCGGAGCTAAACTCACACATTAATCTAGCTATTAGTGCAAAAAAACAAACCAAAGCTAAAGGAAGCAGGGGAAGACAGTGGTATGAACCTAATGGCAACCTAGCGTTATCGTTTTTGTTCTGGCCCCCAAATTTTAATGGCCATAAATATTGTTGGATACCGTTTGTTGCTTCGTTGGCTTTATATGATACAATACTTCCTCTATGTAAAAAAAACCTAGTTATAAAATGGCCTAATGATTTACTCTATAATCAAAAAAAATTAGCAGGTATTCTCATTGAAAATAGCATTGATTACCCTGGAATAATTCGCTGGGTTGTTATTGGATTGGGCGTTAATATCTACGAAGCTCCCATATTAAAGGACAAAGAAACAGCATGCATCAAAGATTTTACCAGCGAACCTCCCTCAATTATAGAATTGACAAAAACCATTAAAAACCACCTTTCAAAATGGTTACAGTTTCTTATAGAAGGCTATGAGCCTTTGATAAGAAGCACATGGTTAAAATATAGTATACCTATAGGAACGTTTATTAACGTTAAAACAAACGTCGAAAACCTTAAAGGGATTTATCAAGGCATTGATGATAGAGGAAATTTACTCTTAAAAACCCAAGCAGACTTAAAAAAATTGTCTGTAGCTCAAATATTTTAACCAACTGCTAGCTCTGATGGGAAAAAAGGTAACGTGCTCTTAGTAATTGACGCAGGAAATACAAACATTGTTGTCGCGGTGCATGACGGGAATCATTGGCTCGGAACCTGGAGATTATCCACGTCGCCACAAAGAACTTCAGATGAATATGCCTCTACGTTGCTAACCCTAATGGAAAAACAACATATTCCTATTGATAAAATTGACAAAGCCATTATCGGAACGGTCGTGCCACCTGTTCTTTATCAACTTTTACTTTTATGTCGGCAATGGTTTTCGGTTGAACCTCTTATAGCCTCTTCCTGCCTTGATTGGGGGTTCGAAATTTTAGTAACTAACCCCCAAGAAGTAGGTGTTGATCGATTGCTCAACGGTCTAGCCGCTTACACCCTATATGATGGACCGCTCGTTGTCATTGATTTGGGAACGGCTACTACCTTCGACGTTATTGATGAACAGGGCAATTATTGTGGAGGCGTTATTTCACCAGGATTAACCCTCTCACTGGAAGCATTACATAAAGCTGCGGCACGTCTACCAAAAATTGGAATTGGAAGACCTCACTCTGTTATAGGTAAGGAAACGATTGGTGCTATGCGATCTGGTATTTATTGGGGGTATATCGGTTTGATTGAAGGTATTATTAAACGGATTCAAAGTGAACATGCACGAAAATTGACCATAATTGGAACAGGTGGGTTGGCACCATTACTAGCCGAAGGGACTACAGTTTTTACAAAAATTAATGCTGAACTAACCCTTGAAGGGTTAAAAATACTCGCACATCGAAATCTTATAAAATAAATGGATTACATTAGTTAGAATAAGGATAAACATGAATGATGAGTTAAAGGATTTCGCCTTTCTACCTTTAGGGGGTACAGGCGAAATTGGCATGAATTTAAATTTATACAGACTTAATGGCAAATGGTTAGCCATTGATTGTGGTATTGGTTTCAGTGGTAACGATATGCCCGAAACCGATATTCTTTTACCCGATCCGGAGTTTATTTCTAGACATAAAGATAACCTTTTAGGATTGGTCATCACGCACGCTCATGAAGATCATATTGGTGCGGTAGCCTATTTATGGCCTGATCTAGAATGTCCTGTTTATACTACGCCATTTGCCACTTCAATTGTGAAAAGAAAATTAAGAGAAGCTGGTCTTTTAAGCGAAGTTTCTGTTCGTACGATCAAAATGGCAGATCGTTTCAAATTAGGTGATTTCGATTTAGAATTTATACCTGTTACACACTCCATTCCTGAAGCACAAAGTATAGTTATCCGAACGCCTTACGGCACGGTATTGCACACAGGCGATTGGAAATTCGATCCCGAACCTGTCATAGGGGAAAAAACTAATCTAGAAACATTTGCTAAACTAGGCCAAGAAAATATTTTAGCCATGGTTTGTGATAGTACCAACGTAGTCGTTAAACAAGCCCCACAGTCAGAAGCCTCAGTGCGAAGAAGTTTGACCACATTAATTGCATCGCTCAAAGGAAGGGTTGCCATTACATGTTTCGCAAGCAATGTGTCAAGAATTGAAAGTATTGCCTACGCCGCAAAACAAGTAAATAGACCGGTTGTTATTATTGGACGCTCATTAAGAAATCTTGAGGTTTCTGCAAGAGAAAACGGATATTTAAAAAATATCCCTCCTTTTTATACCGAACAAAATATGAGCGATATAGAACAAAATAATATCGTTTACATAATTACCGGTAGCCAAGGAGAAGAAAAAGCCGCACTCACTCGTATTTCACAAGATTTGCATCAACACATTTCCTTAGGTTCTGGTGATACCGTTATTTATAGTAGTCGTACCATACCCGGTAATGAATTAGCTGTAAAACGGGTACAAGACAATCTTATCCGAAGAAACGTTAAGCTTATTACATCAAAAACTGAATTGGTTCACGTATCAGGACATGCCAGTTATGATGAAGTTTGCCAACTGTATAAACTTGTACGACCTAAATATGGTATCCCTGTTCACGGCGAGTGGATGCACTTAAATGCACAGGCTAATGTCGCAAGAGAATCAGGCGCAGAGCCCATACTTCTTGAAGATGGCGACATATTAAGGCTTGCCCCGCAAAATCCAACAATTATAGGCAGTGCACCCTATGGGCGTTTGGTTATTGATGGCAATCGATTGTTATCTGTAGACGATGATATATTAGCCGCAAGACGACGTATGCTCTATAATGGCGTCGTTGTTGCCAGTTTCGCTGTGAATAAAAAAGGGGAACTTTTAAGTGATTTAAACCTTAGTGCACCGGGTCTTTTTGATCAATATGATGAAGAATTTGGCGATGTGGTCAGTGAATTTTCGCAAATTCTCGAAACTTTACCCATAGCTATTTTACATGATGACACTGAACTTATCGAAAATTCTAAAACCATTCTGAGACGTATACTGGGTCGAAAATTAAAGAAAAAACCATTTGTCGACGTGCATTTAATTAGGATTTAATCTATTTTTAATTTTAATTCTTTTATTATAAATCAACGCACTATATTGAGGATCCATCTATGCGTTTGTCTTCAGCTTTTTTTCCTACATTAAAAGAAGTTCCAGCAGAGGCACAAATCGCCTCACATCGTTTAATGTTGCGTGCAGGAATGATTAAACAAATGTCCTCAGGTATATATGCTTGGCTACCTACAGGGCTTAAAGTTCTTCATAATATTTCTAATATTGTAAGAGAAGAGCAAAATGCGGTTTTCGCTCAAGAAGTTTTAATGCCAACGTTGCAATCTGCGGATCTATGGAAACGTTCTGGCCGCTATGATGCTTATGGGCCTGAAATGTTAAGAATTGTCGATAGACATAAACGCGATCTACTGTATGGACCAACCAATGAAGAAATGATTACAGATATTTTTAATCAACATGTCACGTCTTATAAATCTCTTCCTACTTTATTATACCAATTGCAATGGAAGTTCAGAGATGAAATTCGTCCTCGGTTCGGTGTTATGCGTGCCAGAGAGTTTTTTATGAAAGACGGCTACAGTTTCGACATAGATTATAAAAGTGCTGTGGTTACATATTATAAAATGATGATCGCCTATTTAAGAACTTTTCAAAGAATAGGTGTTCAGGCTATCCCGATGCTGGCCGATACAGGCCCTATTGGCGGTGACCTTAGTCATGAATTTATCGTCTTAGCCCCAACAGGGGAAAGCGGGATCTATTTTGACTCTGATTTCACTCAACAAAATTGGCTTGATCAACCCATTGATATTCAAGACACAAATGCGCTTGAAACATTTTTTAAACGCATGACAAAATTTTATGCGGCTACGGAAGAAAAACATGATCAAGAAAAATGGCACAAAGTGCCGCAAAATAAGCGTTGTGAGGGTAGGGGCATTGAAGTCGGACAAATATTTTATTTCGGAACCAAATATACAAAATCCATGAATGTATCTGTAATAGGACCCGACAGTAATAAATTTTATCCCCATATGGGTTCTTACGGTATAGGTATATCCAGATTAGTAGGTGCGGTTATTGAATCTTCCCATGATGATAAGGGTATTATATGGCCTGATGCGATTGCCCCTTTTCAGGCTGTTATTATCAATCTTGGCGTTAAAGATATAAAATGTAACGAAGTGTGTGATCAACTTTATCAGACAAATAGCAATAGCTATCTTTACGACGATAGAGATGAACGCGCCGGATCCAAATTCAATGATGCTGACCTAATGGGGCATCCTTGGCAAATTATTGTTGGTCCTAGAAGTATTAAGCAAGGCATCGTAGAATTGAAACGTAGAAAATCAGGAGAACGGTTTGAATTACCTATTGATCACGTCAATGAGTTTATACAAGCCTATCAAGGATAAGATTTAATGTTTGACTCCTTTGAAAGGACCGTAACTAAACGTTATTTAAGAGCTCGTAAAGGGGAGCGTTTTGTCTCTGTAATAGCAATCTTTTCCTTAATTGGTATTGCGCTTGGAGTGGGTACTTTAATCGTTGTTATGGCGGTCATGAATGGATTTAAGGCAGATTTGCTCGGAAGAATCCTCGGCCTGAATGGAGACTTAAGCGCCTATGCAAAAATGAATGACGAAGGTCGAAGTTCAATCTCAAATTACGATGCGCTCTCTTACCGACTTGAAAAAATAAAAAACGTTCAAACCGCTATTCCTTTTGTTGAAGGCCAAGTTTTACTTAGTGCAAATACCTATAATTCAGGGGGTATGCTCAGAGGGATGACCGAAGAAGGCTTAAAAAAACTTAAAATTGTAAGCAAAAGTTTAGATGCTATTTCATTAAAAGAATTTACAGGGGACCACATTATCATCGGTCAGACATTGGCCGAGCAGGCAGGGCTGACAATTGGCTCTAAAATTACATTATTATCACCTGATGGATCGGCAACCGTTATGGGAACCATTCCAAGAATTAAGTCTTACACCGTCGTAGGAATCTTTGATACTGGAATGCATGAGTATAATTCCAGTTACGTTTTTTTACCTCTATCTACTGCACAAAAATTTCTTCAAGTCGGAAATACTGTAACCGGCATACAAATTTCAACTGATGATCCAACGCGTGTTCAGGAAACTACTCATTTACTTGAACAAAAATTCGATCAAGATTCGTTAAGGTTTATTGATTGGACCCAAAGCAATAACGCTTTTTTCGGAGCCGTGAAAGTTGAACAAAATGTAATGTTTTTGATATTGACACTCATCATACTTGTTGCTGCTTTCAATGTCATCTCTTCGCTCATTATGATGGTCAAAGATAAAACGCGTGATATTGCAATCCTAAGAACAATAGGGGCATCGCAAGGTGCCATTATGAGAATCTTTTTAATGTGCGGTGCTTCAGTTGGCATTACGGGTACAGTAGTGGGCACATGCATTGGAATACTCTTTTGTAAAAACATTGAACACATACGTCAATTACTACAAACCTTAACTGGGACCAATCTTTTTAATCCTGAGGTATATTATTTGGAACATTTACCAACTAAACTTGATTGGTTTAATGTTGTGCAAGTGGTGCTAATGGCTTTAAGCTTATCTCTACTTGCGACTTTATATCCTTCATGGAAAGCTGCAAGAACTGATCCCGTCGAGGCATTAAGACATGAATAGTCGGAGTGCCATTCTTGAATTAACTAAAATCAAAGTGTCTTACAAGAATGGAGGAGAATTTGTTGAAATTCTTAAAGAAGCCGATTTCACCCTCTACAATGGGGAAATTGTCGCATTAGTCGCTCCATCAGGAACGGGTAAGTCAACGTTTTTACACGTTGCTGGCCTTCTTGAGAAACCAATTTCAGGCACAATACAAATAAATAATAAAGACACATCAAAATTAAGTGACAAAGAACGCACCTTTATACGATTAAATCATTTAGGATTTGTCTATCAATCTCATCATTTATTACCTGAATTTTCCGCATTGGAAAATGTTGCTTTGCCTCAACTTATTAAAAAAACACCAAAAAAAATAGCCTTAGCGAAAGCCGCAGAATGGTTAAAAAAATTTCATTTAAACCACCGACTAACGCATTCCCCTGGTAAATTGTCGGGAGGTGAAAAACAAAGAGTTGCTATTGCACGTGCACTCGTGAACACTCCCTACATTCTTCTTGCGGATGAACCAACGGGTAATCTCGATGAAAAAACATCCGATGAAGTCTTTGATTTATTAATGCATGTGGTACGAAATGAAAATTTGTCTGCTCTTATTGTCACCCATAATCAAGCCTTAGCCGCCAAGATGGATCGTGTGGTAACTCTTAAAGAGGGAAAAATCGTTCCTATATATCCCTAGGACAAACGCATAAACCTGTTAGGTCTTTTTAATGCCCCATTCGCTCTTCGTACATCTGCGTAATCACTCTTCTTACTCTTTAAGCCAGGGTGCAATGAAAATATCTAAAATCGTTGAGCTAGCAAAAAAAATGCAGATGCCTGCACTGGCGATAACAGATACAGGAAATTTATTCGGCGCGTTAGAGTTTTCAAAAACATGCGTTGAGAATGGAATACAACCCATTATAGGGTCGCAAATTGGTTTTCCTTCTACCTATACTGTTGAAGACCATTCGATCAACTGGCCTATTGTTTTATTGGCACAAAATAAAAAGGGTTTATTAAATCTTCAATACCTTTCCTCAGAAGGTTTTCTCAAAAGCGATACATCAAATCCCATGGTGTCTCTAGATACACTTTGTGATCATTCAGAAGGATTGCTTCTTCTCACAGGGGGAAATAGAGGCCCATTGTATGAGCTTTTTTCACAAGGACAAGAAAAACATGCACGACATTTAGTTGAGAAATGGGCAAAAGCCTTTCCAAATCGAGTTATTGTTGAACTCAACCGACACGGATTTGCTATAGAAAAATCAGTTGAAGCAGGAGTTATCAATCTGGCAAATTCGTTTGGTTTCCCCTTGGTAGCCACAAACGAATGCTTTTTTTCAACTCCAGAATTATACGAAGCACATGATGCTTTAATTTGTATTGCACAAGGTTGCACAGTGGATGTGCAAGATCGCTGGCGAGTCACAGCTGAACATTGGTTTAAGACCCCAGAAATGATGTCCAAGCTGTTTAGTGATTTACCCGAAGCAATTTCTAATACAATCGAAATTGCTAAGCGTTGCGCCGTTAGAATAGAAACGCGTAACCCAATGTTGCCTCATAGCCGTAAAATCCAAGAAGGTATGACAGCAGAAGAAACGCTAAAAACAATGGCAAAATCTGGACTGAAAATACGCTTATCCGCTTGCCCTAATTTGAGCAAGGACAAAGAACGAATCTATTACGATCGTTTAACCTATGAATTATCCATTATAAACAATATGGGATTTTCTGGCTATTTTTTAATTGTTGCAGACTTCATACAATGGGCAAAACAACAAGATATTCCTGTAGGTCCAGGAAGAGGGTCAGGAGCCGGTTCCTTAGTAGCCTGGGCTCTAACTATTACAGATCTTAATCCATTACCGTTTAATCTTTTATTTGAACGCTTTTTAAATCCAGAACGCGTTTCTATGCCTGATTTTGATATTGATTTTTGTCAAAATAGAAGGGATGAAGTTATTGATTACGTTCGCCAAGCGTATGGGCATGACCAGGTTGCTCAGATTATAACATTCGGTAAGTTACAAGCGAGGGCAGTTATAAGAGACGTCGGAAGAGTATTGGGGCTTCCGTTTGGATTGGTTAATAAAGTTGCAGAGCTTATACCCAATAATCCTGCTAAACCATTAAATTTGGGACAAGCCATTGAATCGGAGCCCAGATTAAAAGAAATGAGGGATACCGACGATACTATTAAAAAATTAATAGAGGTTGCCCTCCAACTTGAAGGATTATACCGACATGCAGGCACACACGCTGCAGGAGTGGTTATAGGCGACAGACCTTTGGTTGAACTGGTACCTTTATATCGAGACCCAAAAAGTAATGTACTTGTTACGCAATACAACATGAAATTTGTGGAACAAATTGGTTTGGTTAAATTCGATTTTTTGGGGCTAACCACGCTCACCATCCTAAAAAAAGCAGTAGATATCTTAAAAAAACAGGCGATTGTTATTAATCTTGCAGATATACCTCTTGACGATAAAAAAACTTATGAAATGCTAAGCAGGGGTGAATCCGGAGGCGTGTTTCAATTTGAAGGGGCAGGAATGCGGGATGTCCTTAAGCAAATGCAACCAACTAGAATTGAAGATTTAATTGCCGCTGTTGCGTTATATAGACCGGGCCCTATGGCCAATATCCCCGATTATTGTCGGAGAAAACATGGCGAACCTTGGGAGCCCCCTCACGAAAAACTAAGGTCAATTCTTGAAGAAACTTATGGTATAATGGTTTATCAAGAACAAGTTATGCAAATTGCCCAAGAGTTAGCCAACTATAGTCTAGGTGCTGCGGATTTATTACGCAGAGCTATGGGAAAAAAAATACGCTCTGAAATGGATCAACAACGTAAAATATTTACAGATGGAGCCATCAAAAACGGCATTTCTAAATCAAAAGCGTTAGAAATTTTTGACCTCATGGCGCGATTTGCAGACTATGGATTTAATAAATCCCATGCGGCTGCCTATGCCATTGTTTCGTATCAAACGGCATGGATGAGAGCAAACCATCCTGTCGCTTTTTTTGCTGCATGCATGTCCTTGGCGCTCGAAAAAACAGATAAATTGGCTTTTTTACGACAAGAAGCCGAACGAATACACATCAACGTACTTCCTCCAGATATCAATAAATCCGCAGCAGATTTTTTAACGGAGCGTCAACCGGATGGGTCCTATGCCATACGTTATGCTCTAGCTGCCATCAAACGGGCAGGTAAAGCCGCTATGGAAGCCATTGAAACGGTTAGAGCTGACAAACCTTTTGCTAATTTGGTGGATTTTGCAGAACGAGCCAATTACCAAATGCTTAATAAGGGTCAGTTGGAATTCTTAGCAAAAGCAGGTGTCTTTGATTCGCTAGAATCCAACCGACACAAAGTTTTTGCGTCTGCCGAAATCATATTAAAAAGAGCACAAGCGCGACAAACTGAAAAAGAGAGTGGCCAAATTGGGCTATTTGGTTCAGAAGCAACCAATACCGAATCATTAAAATTATCCAATCAATCGGAATGGCCAGAAATTGAACGGTTAACGATGGAAGCTGAAGCTATTGGCTATCATATGACTGCCCATCCTCTAGATTCTTTTGAAATGCTGCTCAAAAAAATCCAGATTTATTCTGTAAACCAACTGGACCTTTTGGCGCGCAATGGTGAGACAAGAGTAAAAATAGCTGGCTATATTTTAAATTGTAAAGAACGTCCTACCCGTAAAGGGACTAAAATGGCATGGATAGGACTATCTGACAAAAGTGGTGCTTGTGAAGTAACATTTTTCTCAGAGGCCCTTGGTCGGTATCGTGACGTATTAAAAGCTGGTCAACTGGTTGTAATTACGGTTGATTTACGACTGGATGAAGATAATCTTAGAATTACAGGGCAACATGCCGAAAGCCTTGAAAAAGCAACAACAAATCTTGTTGGGAATTTAAAAATTTGGGTTCGTGACTTACACACTGTTCAACAATTGGCTGAATTATTAAAGCGAGGCGAACTAGGGAATGGAAAAATCACATTAATTCCTCACTGCAAAGATTTTAAAGAAGTCGAGATACTTTTACCTAAAACCTATAACATTTCCCCTGTTTTTGTACAACATATTAAAGTTATTAAGGGTATAGAAAAAATTGAACAATGGTAATGTTGAACTTATTTCGTAACCAAGGTACGCATTCAATAAATTAGATCAAACTAATTATAATTTTATTTATAATGTTAGTAGATCTCTGATATTTATATAAAATAAGATCCGAAATTATGTAAAATTTTACTAAATTGTATTACCTATTAAAAGTATTTACCATGAACATTACTACTTATAAACGGCTAACAGCACCAGATATACAATCCCAAAAAGGAAAAGAACCTATTGTTTGTCTAACAGCTTATACCGCCTCTCAGGCCACCATTATGGATCCTTATGTTGATTTCATACTCGTTGGAGACTCTCTTGGTATGGTTGTTTATGGCTTACCGTCAACGCTTTCCGTAACCGTCGATATGATGGTGGCTCATGGTGCTGCCGTTGTTCGAGGATCTAAGCGAGCTTGTATTGTTATTGATTTGCCCTTTGGATCTTATCAAGAAACGCCTCAACAAGCCTTTCAAACTGCATCACGATTATTGAGAGAAACTGGGGCAAATGCCGTTAAATTAGAAGGTGGAGAAGAAATGGCCGCCACTATTGAATTTTTAACGCACAGAGGTATTCCTGTCTGCGGTCATATTGGATTGATGCCACAAACCATTCAAACCATGGGTGGATATAAAATATCGGGTAAAAATGATCTGCAAATTAATAAAATTATCAACGACGGTAAAGCCGTTGCCAACGCGGGTGCATTTGCTGTTGTTTTAGAAGGTGTTGTAGAACCTGTTGCTCAAAGAATAACCGAGACACTTGAAATACCGACCATTGGAATTGGGGCATCTCTGCAATGCGATGGACAAATATTAGTTTGTGACGATATTTTCGGTATTTTTCAAAATTTTAAACCAAAATTTGTTAAAAAATACGCAGAACTTGGAAGCGAAATGGACAAAGCTATTTCTACATACGCAAAAGAAGTAAAATCAAGACAATTTCCACAAAAAGAGCATTGCTTTTATCCAGCCCAAAAAAAATAATGATTATAATTTGTTAACTATAAAGTTTTATTATTTTTTGATAAAAATTTTATAATAAACACTCTGTATTTCTGTTTTACACCCTACGAAATTGATTAGAGTCACATTGATTAATTGAAACCTATGCTAAACGTGATAGAGACACTTTTTTTCTAACTCTACGTAAAAAATTATATAGTTCTTATGAATGATCAAGGTAAAAGCGATATCGTATTAAACCAAACTGAGCTTATAGCAGTATTGGTGGCCTTTATTGGCGATAAACCGTGCGTTATGACGATTGATAACGGTTCGAAACTACCCTCAGGACCTTTTGAGCTAAGCCATAAAAATTTACAGGCAGGATTACGGGACTGGATTCGTAAACAAACGCAACATCCCATTGGTTTTTTGGAACAACTGTACACGTTTGCGGACCGTAACCGTATTCCTGATCATCCAGAAGTACGTACAATTTCAATAAGCTATTTAGGACTGGTGAGACAACATCAAATTAATAAAAAATTAATACAATGGCATGACTGGTATCGTCATTTTCCTTGGGAAGATTGGAGAAGAGGCAAACCAGAAATAATAGAAATATTGATAAAACATTTACTGCACTGGGCAAACACAAAGGAGGGGTTAACTTTAGTACAACACAAACGAATTGCGTTTTTATTTGGTATGGATCATTATCATTGGAATGAAGATCTTATTTTGCAACGCTATGAACTTCTCTTCGAAGCGGGTCTGGTTTTTGAATCTGGTAGCACGTTGCAAACGGGTGAGCCCATGTTTGCCGATCACCGACGTATACTTGCCACGGCAATTGCTCGGTTACGAGCCAAAATCAAATATAAAGCTGTTGTTTTTGAATTAATGCCTGAACAATTTACTTTATTACAATTGCAACGAAATGTTGAAGGATTGATCGGTCAGACGTTACATAAATCTAACTTTCGTAGAATGATTGAGCAACAAGGTTTGATAGAAGAAACGGGTGGATATGAAAATGAATCCAGAGGAAGACCTGCCAAACTGTTTACCTATCGTAGATCTGTGATGGATGAGAGAGCACTTTCTGGATCAAAGTTGCCTTTATTTAAAAACAATTTGAATTGACACATACCGTTATCATGTCTATTGTAATTACTATATATACTCAAATTGAGTATAATGGAGATGATAATGCAAGTTACTCGAGCCGAACACTATTTTGACTTCTCAAAGTCTTACTTACCGAAAAAAGAGCGTATAGGTCTTTCCCAAAAAATAAAGCGTATACAGACACTTAAACGTGAGAAAAATGCTGTAATTCTGGCACATAACTATCAAACGCCAAAAATATTTCATACTGTTTCCGATATTGTGGGCGATAGCTTGGCCTTAGCCAGAGAAGCTGAAAAAGTACAAGCGGATATTATTGTTTTAGCTGGCGTACATTTCATGGCAGAAACTGCCAAACTCCTTAATCCAGAAAAAACTGTCTTTATACCTGATTTACAAGCAGGCTGTTCACTGGCGGAATCAATTACTGCCAGTGACGTTGAATCCTTACGGATATTGTATCCAGGGATTCCCATTATTACGTATGTTAATACCTCTGCCTCAGTCAAAGCAGCATCTGATATCTGTTGTACTTCTGGTAACGCCAAAAAAATTGTCGAATCTCTTGGTGTGCCCAAAGTTATTATGATACCTGATGAATATCTGGCGCGTAATGTGGCTAAAGCAACCGATGTTACGATCATACCATGGAAAGGACATTGCCAAGTTCATGAACGTATCACATGCGAAGACATTCATCGTATGCGTGCAGATCATCCCGAGGCTAAAATTTTGGCACATCCCGAGTGTCCGCCTGAGGTAACTCAATTAGCTGACTTTTCTGGATCGACTGCAGAAATGGCAGAATTTATGGATCAAAAAAGGGCAAATGACGTCATTCTTTTAACTGAATGTTCCATGAGCGATAATTTGGCTATTTCATATCCCCATATTAACTTTATTCGTTTATGTAATTTATGCCCTCATATGCAGCGCATTACCCTTGATAATATTTTGGATACCCTAGAATACGATCAATACGAAGTGCACATTGACCCAATTATTGCAGACAAAGCGCGCTTATCCATCAAAAGAATGCTTAATGCATGAAAGGTGAGCGACCCTTAAATTGTGTTATGGTCGTGGGCAGTGGTATTGCAGGCTTAATGACAGCCTTGGAACTTTCCCCACTTCCAGTAATTCTTATTACTCAAGGCTTCTTGGGTGAAAATACGTCTTCGATGTTGGCTCAAGGGGGTATAGCCGCAGCCTATTGGGGCGAGGATACTCCAGAACTTCATCTTCACGATACGTTAAAGGCAGGGGTAGGACTATGCGATAAAGAAATTGTCAAACGTATCACCGCCATGGGTGACCTGGCAATTAAGACGTTAGAGAAATACGGAGTTAACTTCGATAAAGATAACAATAACCATCCGAATTTAAGCTTAGAGGCTGCCCATAGTATACGTCGAGTACATCGTATCAAGGGGGATCAGAGCGGAAAAAATATTATAGATCAACTCAAACAAAAAGTAAGACAAACGCCAAGCATTCAAGTTTATGAACAATGTAGCCTAGAAAAAATATTTTGTAATAATAATTCTGTTCACAGTGGAATTCTAATCCGAGAACATCAAACGCTATTATTTGAATGTAACCATATTGTACTCGCAACAGGTGGTATTGGAGCGTTGTATAGCGACAGCACCAATCCAAAAAATAATTTTGGAATTGGATTGGCTTTGGCTGCTGAGGTAGGGGCATTATTTTCTGATCTTGAATTCGTCCAATTTCACCCTACGGGTCTCAATGACTCTCGACTTCCCAAAGCTTTAATTAGTGAAGCCGTTAGGGGGGAAGGCGCTTTGCTAGTTAATGAACATAACGAACGTTTCCTTGAACAAATAGATGGGCAAGAACTAGCGCCTAGAGATATTGTTGCTCGCGCGGTTGCTGCGCAATATGCAAAGGGACATAAGGTTTATCTTGATGCTCGAAAAGCGATAGGAAAACATTTTCCACAAAAATTTCCATCAATATTTCAAATTTGTGTTCAATCCAATATTGATCCACGACGTCAACTCATTCCTATTCAACCTGTTGAACATTTTCACATGGGGGGAATAACAACGACTCTTAACGGTCAGACCTCTGTTAATGGGTTGTGGGCAGTGGGAGAATGTGCTTCAACAGGCTTACATGGCGCCAATCGATTGGCAAGCAATTCCTTGCTAGAGGCTTGCGTTATGGCAATTAACACTGCTTTGTGCTTGAAAACGATGAACATCGCTCCTTATGCTATTGAAATCCTGCCAAAGAAAACCATTGCTAATAAATCATATATTTGTAGAGCTTCACAAGATATGATGCAATCCTGCTTAGGAATTATCCGTCATGAAGAAGGGATCATAAAAGCGATACGTTATTTTTTAGCGCGTGAACCTTTTTCTAATCCTGCAAAAGTTTCTCTAATGATTGCAGTGAGTGCGTTGCTTCGAAAAGAATCCCGAGGAGCCCATTTTCGAGAAGATTTTCCAGCTTCAATTCGATTTGCAGTGCGTTCTCATTTAACCTTTGAACTTTGTATGAATATTGCTAAAATTTATGCTTAGTTCAATCATAATTTCATGAGGTTTTCATGTCACTTCCATTACTTCAAAATTTTCTCGTTGAACCTCTTATTAAAAATGCTTTGAACGAAGACTTGGGCCTTGCTGGTGATATTACGAGTCAATTGGTCATTCCTGAAAACCATCATTCTAAGGTTTTTATGGTATCAAGACAGCACGGTATTTTATCGGGCGTTCAAATTGCCCAATTAACTTTTCAATGTGTAAGTAAGGGCTGTATTTTCCATAGTTTAAAAAAGGATGGTGAAGCTTTAAAGCCAAATGAAATTATTGCGACAATAGAAGGGCCAACCCGTTCGCTGCTGACTGCTGAGAGAACAGCACTTAATTTCATGTGCCATTTATCTGGAATTGCCAGTATTACCAATAAAATTGTTCAATCAATTGCACATACAAAAACCAAAGTTGTGTGTACACGAAAAACCACACCGGGTCTAAGACTCTTAGAAAAATATGCAGTTCGATGTGGTGGTGGAATGAATCATCGTTTTGCCCTGTATGACGGAATTTTAATCAAAGATAATCATATTGCTGTTACTGGAAGCGTTACCAAAGCCTTGAAAAAAGTTAAAAAACACTCCGGACATATGGTTAAGATCGAAATTGAAGTGGATACGCTCGAACAACTGAAAGAAGCTTTATCTGTAGGTGTGGATGTTATTTTACTGGATAATATGTCACCTGAGCAATTAAAAGAGGCCGTTCAAATGGTCAATGGAAAAGCCATTACCGAAGCCTCTGGACGTATAAATATTCAAAGCGCTGCTATAATTGCTGAGAGCGGTGTAGATTTTATTTCGGTTGGCTGGATCACGCACAGTGCACCAATTATTGATATTGGTTTAGATTATCTTTAATTCTACTACGATTTAACCGCTTAAAAATACAAAACTATTAAAGATGTTGATTTAAAAATGAGAAATCAAAAAACATATAATTTACCAAAAGTTATTGAAACAGTTATAAAGTGATGTCCATAGAAGATATATAAATCACCCCTAGATCTTGTAAATGTTGTCTAGAAATAGCCTCAGAATGACTGTTTTTTAGAGTATTTTCTATAGGTTTGGTAGCATCTGAAATAATATACATTATAAATCCAGCCTTGACAGCATCTATAGCAGAATAAGCAACACAATAATTTTCCGCCAGCCCAGTGAAAAAAATTCTTTTACAATTGATTTCATGCATCCACCCTAAAAGGCCAGTAGACGTTTTTCTATCGTTTTCGTAGAACGCAGAGTAACTATCCATATCTTTTCGCCACCCTTTGCGAACAATTAACTTGAAATATTCTTGTTTTAATTCTTTAGGAAATTCAGCTCCTGCCGTGTTTTGTACGGCATGTCTTGGCCAAAGCATTGGCGATCTATAATTAAAATCAAAGTCATCATATTTTTTTCGATTTGTTTGATTGCAAATAAAAGATTTGTGATCTTTTGGATGCCAATCTTGCGTAGCAACAGACCAATCAAAAAAATAGGTCATCAATCGATTAATAACAGAAATAATTTGATTGCTGTCATTAATCGATAGTACTCCGTTTTCAAGAAAATCGTTCTGTACATCAACAACAATTAAAACATCTGTTTTTTTGTTAATGCACAGCATTTAAATTCTTCCCTCAGGTCAGGTTAACATGGAAGCAATACGACGAGCAAAATGCGTAGGATTTGTTGGCATTTCACCATCTTGAACACGTGCTAAATCCAATAATATAAACGCTTCATCTTCAATAGACTTACCCGATTTAAGTTTTTGTATTAATGATTTTATCCAGCTGTGTTCTGCATTCAGTTCTAATATAGGGGGAGTTAACGGCATTGTTTTATCGCTTCGACGCATCAATCGTTGCATTTGAAGATCTGGTCCTTGATCTTTGGCCGCTAAAATAACAGGACTATCCACCAACCTTTGCGTAAACCGAACTTCGCTGACCTGGTCTTTCAAAACATCATGAACTTTAGTTAAGAGCGCATTTTCATCTTCATTATGAACAACTTCCACATCCCCTATTAATTTTTGAAGATCTTCTTTAGCACGCGTAATGCTGCGTAAAGGCTTGTCGTCAAACTTACCAAGGCGATCGGGCCAGAACGCATCAACAGCATCCGTGAAAAGGAGCACTTCAATATTCTGTTGTTTAAACCCTTCAAGCTGAGGTGACGTTTCGAGAACTTCTTTAGAATCCCCAACAAGGTAATAGATAGCTTCTTGGTTTTCTTTCATACGGGAAACATACTCTGCCAAGGTAGTCAATCCTTCAACTGAAGAAGAGTAAAATCTAGAGAGTTTACTTAACGCTTCCGTCTGTTCGTTATGTTCCCATAGCCCTTCTTTGATGACTGCACCAAATAAACCCCAAAATTTAACAAAATCTTCGCTTTTTTCTGTAAGTTTTTGTATTTCTGTTAGCACACGATTGGTCAACGCCTTACGAATTCTGGCTAATACGGGCGTATTTTGCAGCATCTCTCTGGACACATTCAAAGGTAAATCTTCCGTATCAACGACACCTTGAACAAACCGTAACCATGGGGGCAGCAGTTCCGCTTCGTCGGTTATGAACATACGCCGTACGTGCAATCGAACTTTACTTTTTCTTTCTTGATCAACAGGCTGAAAAGGAGAAATCATACCCGGTATAAACAACAACGCGGTAAATTCGAATACACCTTCAGCATGCCACAGCAACGTCGACAACGGTTTATCAAAAAGATGCGTTATATGACGATAGAAATCTTCTAGTTGTTCGTCCGTGATCTCACTTCTTGATTTTTTCCAAATCGCCGTTCCTTCGTTGGCATTTGTTTCTTTATCGTCTTGTTTAATGACAATAGGCCAAGCGATATGATCCGCCCACTTACGAATAATACTTTCCAAGCGGAAACTTTCTAAATATTCGTCTGCATCACTTTTAATGTGCAAAACAATATTCGTTCCTACGTGTTCTTGTTCTGCTTTTATAAGACTATACTGACCCTTGCCTTCTGACGTCCATATCCAAGCCTCGTCCGAACCAGCATGACGAGAAGAGACTTCAACTTTATCCGCAACCATAAAAGCAGAATAAAATCCTACCCCAAATTGTCCAATTAACGTTGGCCGATCTTCTGGCTTGGCATCTTTAAGCTGTTTTTCAAAAGCTCGGGTACCCGAACGAGCAATTGTGCCTAAATTGTTGATAAGTTCTTCTTTAGTCATGCCAATTCCGTCATCGCTTAGCGTAAGCAATCTAGAATCTTTATCAATGAACAACCTAATCTGAGGCGAAGTCGGCAGGGCATATGTTTCATTCGTTAATGCTTCAAAACGTCTTCGATCGATGGCATCTGCGGCATTAGCGATCAATTCTCTTAAAAAAATTTCTCTTTCTGAATAAAGGGCGTGGACGACCAAATCCATCAAACGCTCAACTTCAGCACTAAATTGATGGTGTTCTTCTTGATTTGTATTAGAGCTCATAAAATGCATTATCCTAATTAAGTTAAACGGGTTTATTCATTAGTTGAGTGTATTGACGATATTCATCATTACGTTTCATCAACCTTAACGTAATTATATAGGATTTAAATGAATTTTTGAACTTATTCGACACACTATTTGTACAGATTTTCTTTTATAATGATAGATGTAAGGTATAAGTATGAATTCATTTAAATTTTCATGAATTGCTATTCAGAACAGAGTGCAGTTGACTTAATTCTTGGGCAAACAAATAAAAGTTTGTTGGATGCTAATACTCCGCTCTAAAAACACAGAAGCCATTTTTTAATAGTAATTTCTAATAGATCTGACATAAAAAAATAATTTTAATCATAATAAACTGCATTTAAGATATTTTATAAAAAGCCACTCTTGATAAATATCGATCCACATCCCATTTTGTTTACAATATTTTTAATGTTTTAGAGAATTAACTTTCTGAAAAAACTGCGTTATCCTGCCAGAGAATATGTTCGAGTATCCTTGCCAGGTTTTTTGCTTTACTGGTTCAAATACAGGAGTAATTGGTATGTCTGAACATCTTGTTCCTGGTTACTGCGCACTTTGTCGTTCGCGTTGCGGTACTTTGAATGAAATCATTGATGGCCGACTACTATCCGTTCGCCCAAACAAAGATCATCCAACAGGAGGAGCAGTTTGCTTAAAAGGTAAGGCAGCGCCAGAACTGATTTATAACGAAAGTCGTGTCCTATGGCCACTGCGCCGAACCCAACCAAAAGGAGCAAACGATCCAGGTTGGAAACGCATTAGTTGGGAAGAAGCGTTAAATGAAATTGCTTGTAAACTCACACAATTCAAAACGGAAACTGGAGCTGAATCTGTAGCATTTGGTGTTACAACTCCTAGCGGCACACCAATTGTCGATAGCGTTGAGTGGATTGAGCGTTTTATTCGTCTCTATGGCAGTCCCAATACATGTTACAGCACCGAAGTGTGTAACTGGTATAAAGATACTGCTCACACGTTTACTTTTGGTTGTATTACACCTGCTGCTGATTACAGCAACGCAGAGCTAATTATTTTATGGGGCAACAATCCTGCAGCTACGTGGCTGGCGCAGGCTAATGCTATTGGAGAGGGACGCAAAAAAGGGGCTAAAATGATAGTCATTGACCCTCGCCATACGGAACTTGCCCGTGAAGCAGAAGTCTGGCTTAACCTGAATCCGGGTACTGACATAGTCCTTGCTATGGGGCTTATTCGTCAAATGTTGGATAAAGGGTATCATGAAATTTTTGTTAGAACCTGGACTAATGCTCCTTTACTCGTAAATAAAAAAACAGGGCTTCTGCTACGTGAACGGGATATTATATCAAATTCCTTAACTAACCACTATTTGCTTTGGGATAATATAGATAACCTAATCCGTCCCTGTACTGATACCGTGATCGGCGATGAGGTTTTTTACCAACGTGCTGCACTGTCAGGTTGTTACTCACTCACTCTTATCAACGGGGAAACCGTTGAGTTTACACCTGCATTGGAGATTTTACGCCAAGCCGTTGCCCAATATACCCCCAAACGCGTTCATGCAATAACTGGTATCACAATAGAAAAACAACAAGCTGCGCTAAATCTAATACATAATGCTTCACGCATCGCATACCATGCTTGGGTAGGCATTGCTCAAAGCCGAAACGCTACCCAAACAGAACGCGCAATTGCCATTTTGTATGCATTAACCGGGGCCTTCGATACCATTGGAAGCAATCGAATTTACGCAAAACCACCTTATAATGCTGTAAATTTATTATCGTTACTCTCTGAAGAACAACAAAAAAAAGCGTTGGGACTTAAAGAACGTCCGCTGGGACCACCAGCCAGCGGCTACATTTCCACTGCAGATTTACATAGGGCCATATTAGAACATAAGCCTTATAAGGTAAGGGGCCTCGTTTGTTTTGGTTCAAATATGCTGTTGGCTCATGGCAACGTGAATACCGCCATTACTGCGTTAAAACACCTTGAGTTTCATGTTCATTGCGATCACTTTGTTACCCCTACATCACGATTTGCTGATATTTTACTGCCCGCCAGCACTCTTTGGGAGCACGAAGCACTGAAAATTGGTTTTGAAATTTCTGAACGAGCTGATGCACACGTTCAGTTACGCCCCCGATTGGTTGCTCCACAAGGTGAGTCATTGGCTGATTACGAAATCGTGTTTCGATTAGCCTGTAAAATGGGAATGAGTGATCATTTTTTCTATGGGGATATCGACGCTGGATTTAATTATATTTTGCAACCGTCCGGACTCACGCTCGAGATGCTGCGTGCGCAACCTGGTGGGATTACTACTCATGTTATCAATCGTGAAAAAAAATATGCTTTACATGATGGTTTGAACGGTAAACCAAGAGGTTTTGCCACTGAAACGGGTAAGGTGGAAATTTATAGCGAACGCCTCCTACGACATGGCTATTCTCCGGTTCCTCAATTTACTGAAGAACCTTCAAAAAAAGATAACTTTCCACTGCGTTTGACTACTATGAAGAATGCTCTATTTTGTCACAGTCAACACCGTAATTTGGTTAGTTTACGCCGAAAATCGCCTGATCCTCAAGCAATTATCAGTCGGGCAATTGCCAAGGATAGGGGTATTGATAATAAAGATTGGATAGAAGTCAAAACGCCTGCAGGTCAAGCACACTTTAGAGCCAAAATCGATGATGCAATTCACAACGATGTAGTGATCGCAGAATATGGTTGGTGGCAAGGTTGTCATGACTTAAACAAATCCGAACTTCCCATTATTGGAC
Source organism: Commensalibacter sp. Nvir (assembly GCF_963921845.1). Lineage (NCBI taxonomy): Bacteria > Pseudomonadati > Pseudomonadota > Alphaproteobacteria > Acetobacterales > Acetobacteraceae > Commensalibacter > Commensalibacter sp. Nvir. The sequence goes on from NZ_CAWUGZ010000028.1 coordinate 43,130, forward strand.
AAAATAATAGTAATTATAATGCGTTGCTTAATTATCAAACTGTTGACAATCTCAGCGGCTCAGTACCTATGCGGACAATGCACTGTACCGTGGACAAACTAGGAGATGCACTTGCATGGAAAGGGGAACGTCGATTTATTGTAAGTCGTATTATTGAAGAAACATCAGATGTACGCAGCATCAGCTTTATCCCTGTAGACAATAAACAGCCTTTGAGTTGGCAAGCCGGCCAGGCTGTGATTCTTCGGGTTTTTCCAAGAGACAAGCCTGAAGGTATTTGCCGCGCTTACACTCTAAGTAATGCGCCAGGTCATGAGGCGCATTTTACAATATCTGTAAAATTACAAATGCAAGGGGTTATGTCATCATTTATTCACCAACAGTTGCAAGTGGGCGATAATGTGACGTTAACAGCACCTAATGGTAACTTCATAATTCCCACTGAAAGTGTTGCCCCAGTGGTGATGATTGCAGGCGGCATTGGAATCACGCCTTTTATGAGCTATTTAAAATACTTGGATCCAACAAAAAAAGGACCAGATTTGTGGCTTTACTATGGTAACGGCAACAGTCAAAACCATGCTTTCAAAAGTCAATTACAAATTCTAGCACGACAGCTTACGCGCCTAAAAATTATCAACGTTTACGATAATCCTTTATCGATCGACATACGAGGAAAAGATTACGATCACAGAGGGTTTATCACTGCTTCACTATTTGATGAAAAACTGATCCAAGGTCGTGCTCGTTTTTATCTTTGCGGTCCTACCCCAATGATTGATTCGCTTGAAGAAGGATTGCAAAAACGAGGTGTATTTGCTTTCGATATTTACAAAGAGCAGTTTGTTCCTCCCACACCGCGCATCACCTCGCGTAAATCTAAGCACAAAGTGGTATTTGCACGTTCAGGGTTAACTGTACAATGGACGCTGGCGTCGGGTACATTGCTGCAGTTAGGCGAGAAACACAATATTTCTATGGCCGGTGGTTGTCGAGCAGGACAGTGCGGGTGTTGTGCGATCAAAGTAAAAGAGGGGATCGTTAATTCTCTTACCGACCAAACTTCTTGTGAACCTGGTATGTGTCTTGCCTGTCAAAGTGTACCGGCCAGCGATATTATTGTTGATGCCTAATTATTTTATCTGAAAACAGATTATCTATTCCTGCAAACAATCTGCTTTTGTAAAAAATAAAACAGTAGCAAATATAGATTATAAATGTGCTCACCTTTATCCCTAGCAATGGATTAATCCTAGTAAATGAAGCATTAAGTATTTATTAAAAAAATAAAGATTAAACCATCTTCAAGCTATATATTAATGATTTATATCCCAAAATAAAGAATAATGATCCTTCTTAATAAGTTAGAAAATTTTTGATTTATTCTCGATTTGCCAGCTAAAACAATTTAAAATAAAAACTGATCTATTGAAAATTACTATTCTCCAACTTCAAAATTAGTATAATTAATACATCCAAAAAAACTTTTGGAATATTTTATAAATTATTAATTTTTTAACATTAGGTAATCATATGT
>NZ_CAWUGZ010000029.1:0-3941 GCF_963921845.1 Commensalibacter sp. Nvir
TCCCCATCAACATGGACGTCCCACAAAAAAACCTGATACATCAAAAGCCCGGTTCCCACAGTGTCCATAAACAAGTTGGCGTAAGCAAAGACAAAGCCTGTAGCAAAGTCCGCATTTCCCCCCAACAACCAATGTTGCCCACTTGAGGGAAGGGTATTGAAGATACACCCTATAAATTGATACCTCCCACCGTTCGTTGCCCAAGCCGCGATTTGATCCAAGTTTGACTTACTCAATTCATCTACCCGATCAATGGCAAATTCAACACCAAAAAACGAGCAATAAAAGTTAGGAATTAAGCCATTTATGGTATACATGGACGTATAAGTTTTAACCCAGCTTGTGCCATTGTAAATATTAACGTAATCCCACAAAATCACGATTTTGGGTCGAGACAATCCAACACCGCTTAAATAGGTAGGACTTAAACAAAATGACCAGGTTTCGTCTGAGTTTCTATTCTTAATATCTGTTTTTATGCTCTCGTATTTCCCCGCATCGTCATAAGGCATAAATTTTAAATAGCGCTCTCCAATGTTTAGCTCGCCTTTAATCGCAGCCTGTTTGCCATCAGGAGACCAATAATGTGTATCCTGATCTCGTAGATAAATCGTAACATTGGCATTGCCAGGGGTGCTGTTAATGGCTTTGGCAATGGAAAAAAAGGGATTATCTTTACTGCCATTGCCCGTGTCGTCCTTTCCCGTTGAGGACGAGACATAGCGTTCAACACTAACGACTTGGGTCGATACTTCCAATTTGCCCTCAGAATTGTAAGATAAATTCGATGCTATCGAATCCAAAAGAACAGGGTACCGCACCCAGCCGTTTTGTGTTTCCGAGGAAGCTATGTCGTTTTGATTAGGATCCGCTGTGTTGTTATCTTGTACATTCTGCCACAATACCCAGGGTTTGGTCGTGTCACTGGATTGGAGGATAACCCCTGATGGATAGCCACCCTTTGCATCGGATACCGTCTTATCAAATGTTTTAATACCTCCGAGGTAAAGATCCTCCAGATTTAAATTAATGCGAGCGGTATCCACGTTAGAAAGATCAGAGAGGTTATTGTAAGTTTTCAACAGTTCCCGATCATAACGCAGCCACGGGTATAGTGTTTTTCCGTTAATGTATCGCCCATACAAATGAAAATTGTCATCAATTAAAAGCTGCGTCCCTAAATTCGATGTGGTTTTGATGGTCATGAGATAAAATCGAATACCAACATCACTGGGTTTGTTCACAGCACCCTTTTCAAAAAAGTAGAACCCATCGGCAACCGTGTTTAAATCTATTTTACCCGTGGTATTAACGAATTGGTTAAGATCCCCACCGCCTCGTAAAAAAGCAACTTTTGAGAGTAATTCGGTTTGAGAAAGCACCACTTCCCACTGTCCTAATTGATCTGTTTGCGGATCGGAAAGATTATCGTCTACCAAAGAGCGATAGATGATAACTTCCCCTGCAGCGTTGGTAACACTGACATACGCCCCCGCCGCATACCCTGTCCCGTTATCCTGATACCAAGTTGGAAAGGTGTGTTGTTGCCATTGCATGAGATTTGCTGTGATTATATTAAACAACCCATTAAAATCCCTTCGTTCAATGGGTTTGGCATTGACATCGCCTGAGTTTAGATCGAGTTCATAATCCCCCGTATAGCCTTGGGTAAAATTGACTCTTCCTTGATTATCTGTAACGGGCGGAAAGGTTTTATCTCCCTTAGAAGCAAAAGGGACGTTAATTTTGGTTGGTGTATCGGTCATGGTAAGTTCCTTTAAAATGATATGATTACGTCATACAAAAAGCCACCGAGTTGGTGGCTTTGTGGGTTAATTTTGATAATACAGAGCTTTTTTGTATCCTAAAGCAATGAGGGTTTCGTGCAATTTGTTTGTATTCGTTTCAACAGCGCACAACATATATTTCAACTGAAATAAAAAATTTTCTACATTTCCATTAAAAATCTTTTCTTCTTCAAGATCATTTTCCAAATTCTCCACTAAGTTATAAATAATACCAAAGGCAACTGGAACGTTACGAGCAACAAAGGCAGCGTCTTCAACAAGGTCCTCCTGTGCAAGCGTTTGGTTCCGAACTTTGTCTAAATTAATAAATCCAGAAGCTTCCATCACCCCCTCCTATCGCGAAGAAGGAACAAGTTGAAGGCATGTTTGACCCATGACTTTATCAATATGATAAGAAATAATGCGATGCCCTTCGTATTTGAGCCATTCGTTAATCCCATCAATATGATAAACCCATCGACCCGTTTCACGACTTGGTTTAACCCAGTTACCTTTGCCTACCGATAGTAAATATTTGCGACATTTCGACGAACAACGACACACTAAAGCCCTTCTTCCATGTTGCGGGATTTTCATATCTTTAAGAATGGCAATCATCGGTTTATAATCCGTTACAAAGGCTGCCGTCGGATCATAGCTGGATTTTAAAAATTGGATTTCTTTACATAAGATTTTAATTTGTGTTTCAAATTGTTCTTTGATCGGAAGCAATGATTTGTTCACGATCCCTTTAATAATTCCACCCAGTTGGTTAGGTTTAATAACATTGTTTTCCGATAACGAAATAGAATAACTACCCGTCTTACGAATGGAGGGAAGGACTTCTGCCGTCACCCATTTTTTGAATCGTTTTGCTTCGGGTTTTTGACTGCGTAAAATTAAACTGTATAAACCTGACTCATTAATAACGGTAATTTCTTGCTTTCCACCAGGGGTGTCCAGTCTTACCGACCCCCTCTCATCGTCGTCTAATCTTGATGAAGCATCTCTATATTTACTAATATCAAGAACATTACAAATATCTTTTAACACAAACCAAGGTTCATTATTTTTGTCTATAACCCTGACATTTGCATTATCAAAATTAAAAGATAGAATAGAATTGGAAATTTGATTAAAATTTGTTATAGTATTCATCACTATTATTCCTTTGGAATATTTGTTTCATAAAAAGCGGCAGGGTTACTTTGGTCGGTATCTGTCGCTTTTTTAATACGTTCAATGCAATAAACGATCTGACTATTTAAAGAACGCTTGTTTTCTTTTGCTTGCTTTTCAATCCAATTTTTAAGTTCCTTCGGTATCCTTATTCGACATTGGGAATCATTTTGTATCATTTATAGGACTCCTTATTTCTGACGCTATTTGCGTCATTTCATGATTAACGCATATTGAGGCATTGAAGTCAAGCGCAAAATGCGTCATTAATAAAAATATGAGAGGAAAATCTATGGAAAATTTTTCGCATTTTCGACTTCGATTACCTAATGATCTTAAGCAAAAGCTCGAAACCGAAGCTAAAAACAATAAAAGGTCAATTAATGCTCAAATTCTTTACATGTTGAATGATGCACTAATTGCTAATTCAATGAAGGCTGAAATATTTGAGAACTTGAACGAACTTGCCTTACGAGTAAAACAACTAGAGTCGAAGCAACAAGCAAAAAAACCATAGATGAAATGTTATTAAAATTTTCCCCTCAGGCTGCTTTACGGTTAAGCAGTTCGGCAAGCTTGGCTAAGCCTTTACGGGTGACCTTTGCCTGCTCAATGATTTTTTGACTTCCATCATCGCAAGAGATCTCCGTTACTTTGTGTTCCAATAATCCTTGTTGTATTTTCTTCTGATATGCTAGCCAAGTTGCATTTCCATTCCTGCGATAAATCCAACCGTTCTGAATCAGGTAATTAAACAGCTCTTTAGGTCTAATTTGCAAATCCTTTGCCGCATTCGTGATACACATGGATCCATCTGAAACAGCAATCCGTTCCAATGCCTCCGCTTTGGGTTTGAGTTCCTTATTTTCGTGTTCAAGCTTCATGCACTTTTTGGTGTAGCTTAGTAACGTGTTTCTTAAGAATGCAGGATCGTCTAAATCAACTGTAGGTTGATACTTACCCTGTACCAAATCG
>NZ_CAWUGZ010000030.1:0-9880 GCF_963921845.1 Commensalibacter sp. Nvir
GTTCATGTAATGGCTGGCGTTACGCATCCATTGCTTCCAGATTTGTTTTTTAGACGCTTGATTGATATTCATGACCCCACTTTGCGAGTGGGTGGGATGGTAAAAATCGTTAATCATCCTAAGCTCTGTGTCGCTCATTAAAGGGCTAAACTCACGTAGAATTAACGTATCCAAATCCATATAAAAGATCGATTGATTGCCAATGATTTTATGTTTGGGGTTAAAGAGTTCCATCTTTGACCACCAACCCGGAAACTGATGGTAGAAGGGATACGTCTTGACATTGGGAATATACTCGGCATCGGTTAAACAAATCGCATCATATCCAAAGTGTCGTAATTGCCGGTGCAAGAATATAGCCTGACTGAGCTTGTATTCTGTGCTTAACTTTAGAACCGTGACGATAAGCATCATTATGGTTTGGAACGTTTGGTTGGATCAATTGACAATCCGATGGTAATACAGGGGTTCTTTACATCTTCTTTAGGTAAACGATGATACATTGGATCCAAAAGATGAATACTCAGAGGTTGATTAAACTTTTTAATTGCCAGATCAAAACTCAGCTCATCCGTTCCCACGTGCTCCTCGCCCTCTTGGATCCATTCCTTGCACAAACGTTTAGTTGTATCGTTGGACGTCCATCCCATAACCGACACATGATACAATCGATCGTTTAGGGTGCTATGGCGTCGCAACAGCAGATCCCCTGTAAAATTACTCATGATCTGAGGAAAAGGATTGTCCACTATCTCACTATCGATATCCACCCACAAAAAACGCTTATACGTGTGCAGCATTTCATAAATAAACGCCGCTTTTATACGCGTGTTGTCCATCCACCTCCCACGTCCCTTAAGGAATTGAATGTCATGCGGGATTTTAAATTGATCTAACAATTTCCGCATCCGCTCGGCATGGTGGGGGCAGTACCAATTTTCGGTATAAAAGGATACGATCATGAGGAGGTATCCTTGTATCCTGCATACCAGACATCGAAATCGACGTGTTTAAACCCGTCCAAGCTGCCACAATTAATCACATACATGTCTTTTTCTGCCGATTGAAACAATAAGGGCAAATACGCAAGATCCTTGGGTTTATCACCATCCACGCCAGCATCTTGCGTGCCATCGACACCAATCAATACCGTGCTGGTAAAGCCCAGATGATACGCAAGGTTCAACGCCCCATACGCACTGTTCCCCGTAGAGATCGCTCCTTGCGTGCGGGTTAATCCCAGACGTGCTTTGTAACGCCATAGTCCCCATTGCGGGCTGGTATGATCTACTGGTTCAGAGGATGGTGCCCCCACTAACCGCGTCATTACATAGGACTTCGGATACTTGGTTTGATTAGGTTTGACGATCATATCCGGAACGGCAATGACCGCTTTTCTGCGTTTTACTTTTAGTGCAGTTTGAAAGTTAATAATGTTCTTGGCACTTAGATCCAGCGTAAAAAACCAATCCCAACGGTTCAGCCATTGCACGGCAGAATTGACGGCAATAACGGGAATGTCTGGCGGTGCCTTAAATCCCTTGGCACTCGGTCCGTTGGCCACAATAATCACGGTATCAGCGGTTAACCATTTTGTTAGTTTTAACGCTTCGTTGGTAACCATAGAAGAAACGGTATCAACAGGTTCAGGCGCGGGTGGATCTTTTCGTGATGCTTTCGTCAAATCAAACGTGATCTTTTCAAGATCAGATTGGAGTTGCTCGTTATAGGTTTTTTTGCGTTTGGGATAGAAGGTAAGGGTTACCATAGAAATAATTCTCGATAAGGAAAGAAGGTTGATTCAGAAGCTGCAGAGCCATTCCACACCTGCGTATTGGGATAGTGTCGTTTAATCATGCGGTGTAATTCACTCCAGCGCGTTGCCCATTGATGCACTTTTGTAAGACCAGGATTGGTAAGGCTTTTATGCTGATGGCTATCATGGTCTGCATGAAAATGCCCCTCACCGCCCAGTCCAAAAAGGTAGAGGCAATCGGGGTTAAAGCGCTTTAACAAAAACATACAGGCACGCAAGCCTGAGTTGACTTCAAAAGGGTGGTAGGATCGTTGATCCAAATTAAGGCCAAAGCGTTGCGCTGCGGTTGCGTTTGACGTCCAACATTCAGCAGCGCTCTCAATCTGCGAGACGTAAGCCTGCCAAAAAGCCAGATCCATACCGTAAATTATGTCTACGCGATGGAAAGAAAAAACACTCCAGGCGCAATTTACGGCGCATAGTTTAAAATCACTTTTTTCCAGTTGGATACATTCTTCCAGATCAAGACTGGATCCTGATAAAACCAATGCCCACTTATTCAAAAAAAGCCTCTCGGTTTGGTGTAAAAGGCCATGACAAAGGCATCCGCCAAGTTCGGACTAGGGATACCCCGCTTTTTAAGATCTTTTTTGCTTTCCACTTTAACCTTGCCATTCTCGGTATAATCCACCTGAGGACGCGATAGTTCCGCACAGAGGTAATCCAGTTCTTTGATCTGGCTTGAAATGCTGATTAAAGAATCTTCCATGGCAGGTGTTATATGCACGTCTTCGCCTGCATGTTTTTGTTGGATTAAACGATAGGTAAACTCAAACCGATCCCGTACCTTCCACCACGTCTGTGCTTTGAGATTTAAAAACATATCCTCATTTGTTTTGCCGTCCCGATATGCACTAGTGGGCCGTTCCACCTTGCCGCCTGCATTAAAGCCAGCAGCATTCAGTCCTTGATAGCGTCTGAGATGGGATTTAACGCCGGCCCCTACCCCAATGGAATCATAGACAATCGTGCGGATCTGGTGATCCATCGCATAGGCATAAACTTTACTACTTGAATAGCCAATATCACCTTCTTTCCACGAGAAGAGGTCTTGAACCACCGCGCCGTGGCGATAGCATAGCGCGTTAGCATCTGCGCCTTCATCGGCCACGTCAAAGCCAATAGTTTTCTCTCCAGCAGGATTAAAGCCAAGCATTAGGTGGGCATCTTTAGCCGCATCAATCCACATCGGTTTGATGATAGCCTGTTCGGAGTCTGCTCGTGGTTCACCTAACCAAATATGACGATATAAATCGTAGTCGCGTGTTTTACAGGCCTCCATTTCATCGCGTAAAACGTCTGGAAAATACGGGTTTTGATCAAAATTGACGTTTAAGACTACGCTGTGCTCAGGAGGCTTGAGCACAAAGCGTTGATAGGTCTCATCCAATATATTTTTGGGATTAAACGTCATCCAGATTTCTGAGTTGGGCGTGCGGATGGTCGGAATAAGAACATCCCAGCTTTCCTTACTGACACTCTGTGCCTCTTCAATCCATAAGATGTTGACCCCTTCTAGCGATTGAATAGCGGTAATGTTGCTTTTTAACCCACGAAACATGAATTGCGAACGCGTGCGCTTATGAAAGATGTAGTTGTTCTGAAACTCGAATTCGGCCGTCAATCCTTCTTTTTCGATGATTGACTTTAGCAATTGATAGACAGAGTCCTTTATAGACTTTTGAATTTCACGGCCACATAAGATATTAAACTTAGCGCGGCGTGCATACTGAATTAAAAAGAACGCCACCGTAGTGCTTTTGCCTGAGCCTCTCCCTCCATATAAAACCTTATAACGTGTTGCCTTGGTAATAATTGGGGCAAACACATCGCTGATAATCATTTCAAAGAATCAACAATGATGTCATGATGAGCCAAATAATCAATCATAGGGGGTAAACGTTGCGCCTCGCCTTTATCGACCATAGCTTCCTCACTTTTCTTAACGTGAACGTAAGGTGCAGCCCCTTTGGCGGCTTCAATAGCCAGTTTATAGTCTCTATCCGTTAAGCATTGGTTCATCACAATTAACAACACCTCTAAGGGCGTTTTGTACTCTTTATGTTCAAGTGTCGATAAGGTTCGCTTTAAAGATATTTTGTTCGTAGATCCCTTTTTTCTTCCGGATCCCTTTCTTACACCTCCTCGTTTTTCCATAATGTTTCATTTTGATTTTTTGATTTATTTTGGTTTTTTTTCAAAACTGCGATTATTGACTGACAGCTTTGGCATAATCCTGCAGATACAAAATCTGCTGCCTTTGCTTTGCGATCATTTCGAGGAGGGCAAGATAATCTTGCTCACCTGTGCGGTTAAGTCCGCAGGTGGTTGCATCGCCCACGCTGCCGGAGCTTGAGGCTTGGGACAATTTGTATATAATGGCGTTTTTGATGTGCAGCTGACGTTGGCCAGAAGTAAGCTGAACCCCAAGACTATTAATGGTATGTTGCGCATTGGCTAATGCTTTCGTATGGGTATTGTCGATGTTTTGCAAATTCTCGCGTTGCTTTATTAAAACATTCATTTGCTCGGATTGGTTTTTAAGGCTAAGGGTCGTTTGTTTTAGGGATAAGGTTAACGCGTTACAATGCATATGAAGGTAAGCGCAATACAATCCTACGAGGACGATAACACTCCCTAGAATGCCGTAAATATATCCTTTTATTGTCGTAAACATATCAATAATAGAACCACATAAAAAACAAACGAAAATACAAGATAAGCGCAGCCTATAAGGAACCATATGGTTATTAGTTTTTCAAGCATAGTGCTGCCTCCTGAGCGCGCCTTTTTACAAGGCCTTGCATGGGTTTTTGACCCACATAGATCCAACGATTGAATTCCTCACACGCGACTAAAGGATTGGAGGAATTGAGTTTTTGATAAAGTGTTGAGTTGCGCAGTTTCGAGCACCCCACGTTGAACGTAATTGAGGTGACGGCGGAAAACTCATTGGTGCTGAGATTCTTTCCATTGCCATAGCGATTAACACACCATTCAGCGTCCCGAACGTTTCTATTCCAATCGTTGGCAATCTCTTGATCGCTTTTACGCACCCCAACCCGCACATTGGTGGTGTTGCCCACCCCATCCGTTAACAATCCTGCAGGACAATGATACGGATCGCGCTTGCACCCTTCGGCATCGCCTATCAGTTCCAAACCTGCCTGATTGGTGCGGATCCCTCCTATATGCACCACCATCGGAATAAGCGTCATAATCGCACACGCCCCACCTGCAATACCTAGCTTTCTCTTATACGCCATAGTCTAGCCCATAAAAAAACCACCCTTGGAGGATGGTTCACGTTTAACAATATACTATGAAAAGCTTCAAATTATGATGGATCGTCTTTAAGTTTAGCGATTAACAGCGCATCAATTTTTTCTTTGAGCTTATGCTCTTTACGCATGTAATAAATACTGATCATGGTAAAAACAATGCCACTGACCATTGCAATTTTGGATAGATCGTCCGGAGAGAAATGATCCCATGCCCCTACCAAAAAGGTAAATACTCCACCAAGCCAAGTGCTATGGGTCGTGTAATTCTTGTGCATTGCTTTTTACAGTTTTCTGATTTTTCGCATAAGAGGTTTTAAAATAAACTTCAAGATCAAAACAACTTTTGACTTTAAAGCTCCTGTTTACAAGTTTATTAAGCAAACCAATGCTTAATAAAATAAACGATTCTGCCGATTCGCTGTAATTCGCATGAGTAATAATAGCTCAATAAATAATATAAAATCATAATAATTGTTAATTAATCATTAATAATCACTAATGTTTATTAAGTATTAACACTGCGGTATAATAACAATTGGAAAATAGATTACCACTCCATTATTTAGGTAATTAATTATGTTCAAATTTGTAACGATCTGCTTTTCCATATTTTTGCTCAGTTTGGGCTCGTCCCAAGCAGCCTCACAAAAATATGTCTACCGAGTTGACGATCAAAGTCCAGATATAGTTTTCATTAGAGGCTTTCAAACTTGGGGAAACAATATTAACGTTGCATTGCATATTCGTGGATATTTAGCGTCTACAGGTTCTCGAGATTCAGCGTTTATATCTACCACCACCCAACTCAATTTTGCTTACAAGTTCATGAGCCTGAGAATTCGGCCTGGCCGACCTTTTTACATATATCGAATACGAGCTGATGAGAACTTCTACTCTGCACTAAGAACAATGAACCATTTGGCAACACGATGGAACGCAAGATTAGATCCCGTAACCCATACTATTTTGCTAAGAGAGAATGAATACATAGCTTACAATGGCATTCCAGCTGATCATGTTATGGAGGTTACAACATATACGATAAATTCTGTAACACGACAAATAGTGAATGAAGGTAGTTTTTCTAATGCAGGCTATGTGGATGCTGATACAGGCACAAATGAAAATCCTTTTACGTTAAGTGATCAATACCCTTACATAACAACACCAACATTATTCGCTATGCATACAACTGAAAGTGCTGCATTTGAATCAATTGACGAAACTGACACTTGGTGCCTACCCGCTTTTACATCATTGTTTCAAAGTAATTAATAATTAACAAGCACTATTTTATGAATAATTTGATCAGGAGTTTAACATGTTTAAAATAAAATATGTATTTGCATTGACAGGACTTTTATTTTCCTTTGCTTCATTCAATGCAATAAGTCACGCTTCTACCTTACCATGCTCAACGGGTGATACGGGTCTAAATAATAGACAAATTGACAAAATATCATATCTAGGCCAGGAAGGGGAATTTACTTTCATGACACAAAGCTACAATGATATCTTTCATATCAATCTAAAAAATTATTTAAATAACTATTTTGAACCCATTCAAATTGCTGCTTTTTTAGGAAAACTCCCGGTCCATTTTTGTTATTATACTGATACAAATAACGAAAAATGGGTGGATACATTGGAAATAATGAGTCCCTAATATAATTCAATTCTTACTACAATTAAAAATTTTAATAACCAACAAAAACTACTTATAGGTAATTTGTATTAGGAGTTTAACATGTTCAAAATAAAATATTTACTTGCATCAGCTAGTGTATTACTTTCTTTTGCTTCGTTCAATACTGCAAGTTATGCTATTTCATGTCCAACAGGGAGTACTAACTTAAATCATGAATATATTAGCAGAACAGGGTATTTGTCTAATTCAAGTAGTTTTAGTTTTTCCATCGAGGGTCAAACTTATATTTTTTATAATCGTCTAAATAATTATGTAAATGCTGATCTTCAACCTATGGAAATCGCTGCTTTCTTTTCACATTCTCCGGTTAATTTTTGCTATTATGAAATATCTGGTGTCACTTATGTAGATAGATTAGAAATGAATAGAGTTTAACATGTTTAAAACAAAATATGTATTTGCATTGATAGGATTTTTGCTTTCTTTTGCTTCACTCGATACTGCAAGTTATGCCTCACCCTTTGCATGTCCTGATAATGACACCTCAGTAGAAAACGTATATATTAACTCGGTAAAGTTTTCAAGTAGCCGATTTGAAACTGCTTTTACCATTGAAAACCGAGATGATATTTTTTATAATTACCTTGTGGCCGAAAATTTTCAACCCATCGAAATCTCCGCTTTTTTATCGCGCACTCCAGTTCATTTTTGTTACCATATAGAATCTGAAAATTACTTTGTAGACAGGTTGGAAATAACAAATGAATAAATTTATAATAAAAAATTATTAAGATTTACAAGTAAAATTATTTTATTCTTCACATTTTTATATTTTACAATGGCTGTTTTTTTACTCAGTTGCTCCTCTTTTACACCAACACCATTTTTTTTGCCTAGCAAATAAACTCTCAAAAGCAAACAAAACTCATTTACCGCTTCTAAGACACAAATTTATCACTTTCTTAAAACAAAACCTTAAATGAAAAACGCACCCTATGGTGATGCGTGTCTTGTGGCCAGGTCCTCCCTGGACACAATTCTTTTAGTATGACAAAATAGTAGCAAGTTTTGCGGCAATGTTCAAGTGTTTTTTTAATCAATCTTCTCAAAAGTTTGCTCTAAAAGAATAAAAGAAGAGATAATTTGACCACTTATAAAATCACGATGCATTTTTAAAACTTTAGATAGAGCAAAAGCATTCATATTTCCGAATATGATTTTATTTAAAATATCTATATGATATTTCCCCACCCCATTCCAAATCACAAACAGCTTTTCATACGCCTCATGCTGTGCTTGGGTGGGTTCCCAGCGATTGCGGGAAACGCTGAGTAAACTTATCTTGGCGTATAAGTTTTGGGTTGCCCCTAAGGCTTTTTCACACAGAATGGCATAGCGTTCGGCACAGTTGCGTTGTTCAATAGTGATCATCCCACGCCCATACATCTCGTCATATGCACATTTACGGCGTAGTCGGTTAGTTTTATGGTGAGGATGGTCGGGATCAATCGCTTCCTCAAGTTCCAGCTCCCCTCGTTTCCAGCGTTGCTGTACCCCTGCTTGTCGAATAAGGAGGGGGATATACTTTTTTCGTTTCTGCATTGCGATTAAAATTACATTCCCAATGCATGTCTATACGTATCAAACAGCGCTTCTTGCTCTTCTACCTCCGAAGGCTCTTGTTTGCGTGCACGTATAATACGCCGAAGGACAGGTACATCAAACCCCGCAGATTTGGCTTCTGCGTATATATCTTTGATATCGCTTGCTAACTTTCCACGTTCCCTTTCTACACGTTCTATACGCTCTATAATACTCCTCAAACGCTCCGCAGCAATTCCACCAATCTGCGCTGTGGTATTACTTTGTTCCATTACCATATCGGTTACGAAATTGGCCACACCATCCACAAAAGAATTCATTGTATCGTTTTTTAAATCCGTCATGTTTTTACCTTTATTTTTTAGCCATTAAGAGAGATGCTTTTTCGTCAAAGTGAGAGGTTTAGGCTTTTTTGAAGTCCTGTTTTTTTGCAATTGCCTTAACGCATTTTTAATAGGACCTTCAGGAAAATATTTTAAATCCCGCATAAAATTTTCCCATATGTCCGTAGGATTCCCATCGTCTTCCTCTTGTTTTGCTTCATCGCTAAACAAATATTCATAGGCCGATACGCAATATTGCCGCATGAGGCTTTTAAACCTTGCTGCACGATCCGATTGCATGTCAGCGGAAGGAACTGACTCTTCAGGATTGTCTTTCCAGTGATGCGATTGCCGGAGATAAAAATTCCTAACCCACTCTTTTGCTTCAGGCGTTAACGTGGCAAAGTCCGCGTGATTGCAATACATCTCAGTAATTTCTTGATTGGCACGGCGGTATTTCTCAAGTTCGATCCACGCACTCAAGTGATCGCAAAGTTCGCGATAGGCTGGAAAAAACTTGGATTGCGACGCCACATATTCGAGGGAACTGACGGTAAAATACCATTTTTCGAATTTACCCATAAGCATCATGGTAAGGTTGGTGACAAAGTGTTTATTAACTTCCTTATCGCTTTTTTGGGTTAAATCCATTAACTGCCGAAGCCAATTGGCTATTTTCTCAGCCGTAGCGGCATAGCTTCGATCAATGCGCCACACGACGTTGGTGGTCTCGAAGGATGAGGTCATTTACCGATGTCCCCAGGCCCGTTTCGGGCTGTACGCTTGAAGCTGCTCCAGAGTCGGCTCTTCATTCGCGTATTTTTGTTGGTATTCCAAAATATTTTTGCACAACCCCCATTCTTCGGTTAATTTTTCTTTATTGGTTTTAGGGTAACTCTGGAGGGATTGAGGATGATCTCGTTTTTCAATTCTACTCTTGAGAATGGCGGAAATATAGGCGACGGGGTTGTTGCCATGCAGCCCGGCTTGAATTGCCTCAGCCACGAGCGGAGCGTCTTGCCCCGACTGCTTAAACCATCTCCCTACGATCTTATGACATTCCAACTCCGAGGAACGTATTCGCTCTTGAAGCACCTGAACGCTTTTAGTGAAAAGCTTAGTCGTTTCGTTAATCGGGACCACTTTGGGTAAATTTAACGGTTGGGGGGTTTGGGGGGAATCCTTCTTACTTTCTAGTTCTATATCT
>NZ_CAWUGZ010000031.1:0-19407 GCF_963921845.1 Commensalibacter sp. Nvir
AACAAAAGCAATACGCTTAAGCGGATAAAGTTTCTCCGTTATGTCTAACCCCCTCTTAACAAGCAGGGGTCTTATTGAATATCATGTATCAATTTTAATTTATTTTCACTGTTTACAAGCACATATCTGTAAGGTTCTAAATTATATTTCTATCCATGCAGTGCCGTTCAACCAGTAAGCCTTTTTAGCGATTTTATCATACGGCTGTACACCTACTTTTAACGTTTTGGTGTCTACATTGGCTTTTTAATTCACTTTAACGTAGGATAGAGAGGAAGAAGCAACCGTGAGATCAGCCCATTTTACTCCATTCCACCCCGTTAGTAAGTTTATTGTCTTGTTATAGGTAAAAACTCCAGTCAACAAAAAAATCCCCCTAATTAAAACTCGATTTTAGTAAGGCCGTAAATAATGAATTGGATAACCAATTAAATTTGACCTTTGATCAACATGGAATTTACCGAGGTTCTAAATACTTTATCTAAAAAAATTGCTAAAAAGTGGATGCATAGGGTCTACGATAAAAAAGACTATCCTTTCCGTTTATAATGGTATTAATTTTTACACAATTGAAAGTTTCTAAATGTATTTCTAGCTATTAATGTTTAAAACAACACTTTATAAACTCATTTATACTGGAAAATAAACTAAAATTGGCGCCTTTATTTGTTAATAAGCTTATTTTTGCCCTTAAAATTTGTACTCGGATTTAAAAACCAAAAAAACTATTCACTGTCCTTGTGTTTGGCAATACCCATACGTTGATTGATTTAACAATAGGATAGAATTGTTTTAATCAAATAACTTTTAATTAAAATTAATGAGAAACTATATTTTTTTCTGAAAAAAAACCAATTTTGCTGGCTCGTTTATACCCACTATCTCATCTCTCAATAGCTGAAAAATTCAATTATCATTTTGACAAATAATTTCTATTCATGATCACTTTTGCCTATCTGCTTAATATTATGAAATTCTACTTCTTTATGGGCTTCTATTGCACGATTCATCATAAATTCAGACGTTGCTAAAAACACAGGATCATTATCAATATCGTCTGCAACGGCAGAACGATTAGAAATTACAAATTTCTCAATACAATTCTTGTCACCCTGTAACCAGCGAACTTGTGAATAAGAAATTCCATCATACGAAATGTCGACGCCATATTCGTGCTTTAATCTTGTTTGCAAAACATCCAACTGTAAGACACCTACCACTCCAACAATAGGAGGGGATCCATCATGAGGTTTAAATAATTGTACTACCCCTTCTTCAGCTAATTCGATCAACGCTTGTTTTAATTTTTTAGCCTTCATAGCATCTTTAATGGAAACTCTTCTAAGTATTTCTGGTGAAAAATAAGGAACTCCTGTGAATTGTATCTCTTCTCCTTCTGTTAAAGTATCTCCAATTCTAAGGGTACCATGGTTAGGTATCCCTACTACGTCCCCTGCATAGGCAGTTTCAACCATCTGTCTATCTCTTGCAAAGAAAAATTGTGGCGTGTGTAAAGCAAAAACTTTACCCGTACGGGTATGTTTAAGCTTCATGCCTCTTTCCAGCTTACCCGAACAAACGCGAGCAAAAGCAATTCTATCCCTATGATTAGGATCCATATTCGCTTGTATTTTAAAAACAAGGGCCGTCACTGCTGGTTCGTTTGCTTTCACTTCCCGCTCACGACTAGTTTGACTTCTTGGGCTGGGGGCAAAATCAACTAAAGCATCCAACAAATCAATAACCCCTAATTCTTTAATTGCACTACCAAAGAAGACAGGGGTCAAAAATCCAGCGTTAAATCCCTCTGCATCAAACTGCTGCAAAGCCATATTTACCAACTCAATTTCTTCTTTGAATAGCGTCAAACGTTCATCGTCTTCCGGAGGTTTTTCTTTAAGATTAAAACGTTGTTTTCTTATATCATATGTCCCCAAAAATTGTGCAGCTCTACCTACAGGCCAAGTTAAAGGTACCGTTTCTAACGCTAAGGTTGAAGCGACCTCATCAAGCAACTCAAAAGGATCCTGTGCCTCTCTATCCATTTTATTGATGAACGTGACAATAGGAATATCTCTTAAACGACAAATTTCAAATAATTTGAGCGTCCTTGCCTCAATCCCCTTAGCCGCGTCAATTACCATAACGGCTGAATCCACAGCCGTCAGTGTTCGATAAGTATCTTCAGAGAAATCTTCATGACCCGGTGTATCCAGTAAATTGAAAATACACCCCCCATATTCAAACGTCATGACAGATGTTACTACAGAAATCCCCCTGTCTTTTTCAATATTCATCCAATCTGAACGGGTTCGTCTTTGTTCACGTTTTGCACGAACATTTCCTGCCATTTGAATGGCGCCCCCTGCGTGTAAAATACGTTCTGTTAGCGTTGTCTTACCCGCATCAGGATGGGAAATAATCGCAAAGGTTCGACGTCTCGATATTTCATTTTCTAATGATTGTTGGGGGGTTGACATGAAAATATGCTCAATTACTGAATAATGTAGACAAATAAAAACCGAGCGTGAGTTACCCGCTCGGTGAAACAAATAGAATTAAAAAAAATTATCGAGAATAAAACTCGACAACCAAATTAGGCTCCATTGTGACGGGATAAGGCACGTCGTTTAATTTAGGCGCACGCACAAAACTGCCTTTCATTTGCCGATGATCCACCTGAAGGTATTCGGGAACGTCACGCTCTTTGCTTTGAACTGCATCCAAAACAATGGCCAGTTGCTTAGATTTTTCTCTTACTTCGATGACATCATTATCTTTTAGAGAGTAAGATGGAATATTAACTTTTTTACCGTTAACCAAAATATGCCCATGATTAACGAATTGACGGGACGCAAAAGGGGTCGCTGCAAATTTCAACCGGTATACAACAGCATCCAAGCGACGTTCTAACAAATCAATCAAATTTTCAGAAGTATCTCCTTTACGACGCGATGCCTCAGCATAATAAAGGCGAAATTGTTTTTCACTAATATTTCCGTAATATCCTTTCAGCTTTTGCTTTGCCATCAATTGTACACCAAAATCTGAAGGTTTGGAACGACGACGCTGGCCATGTTGACCTGGACCGTATTCACGCTTATTAACAGGTGACTTTGCTCGTCCCCATAAATTTACACCTAGTCTTCGATTAATCTTATATTTACTTTGTAAACGTTTGCTCATACGTTAAATCAGCTTTCTATATATTCGATTCGTATTAAAGAGGTTGACAACACGAATGCTTATTGTACTGGTAGTTCCAATAATTCAGACGGATTAATTTCACCAATGTAAAGCAAACCTCTCTTTAAACTTCTGCAACATTGAAAAATAATCTCTTTCCCAGCAATAGGTGCGATATAACTAAAATAGCGCAAAAAGTCAAATATTCCTTTCATTCTAAATCTATTAAAAAAAATCAAATTAAAATCGTATTTTTAATTAAAACCGAAAAGATAAACTACTGCTTGGTAATAAAAATAGCTAATTGACCTTTATATTAATGATGAACGATTGACATCAAACCAATCATTTCTATTTGCTCACTAACCTTAATTATCCTAAATTATACATCTATAAGACTTTAATTGAGATAATTCCAAATAACTATTGAGGAGTATTTCTATGAATTTCTTAGAAAGTAAATGGAAGTGGTTCATCGCACTGGGTGTCATTTTCCTATTATTGGGTTGTTTAGCCCTGATTGACACCGCTATCGTAACCATTGCAAGTGTAATTTTGTTAGGAGTTGTATTAACTGTGGCGGGTCTAGCACAAATTATCCATGCATTTTACTTAAAAGGATGGGAAAGTTTTTTTATTTCTGCTTTGGCAGGTATTATCTACTTAGTTGGTGGGGTTTTGCTTATAAGTGAACCCATTGCAGGTTCAATTGCTTTGACATTATTTATTGCCATCTGCTTTTTTTTAGGAGGTATATCGCGAATAATCATTGCTATGAAACAAAAAAATAGTGGTGGTTTTGCAATTTTACTTCTTAGTGGAATATTGAGCGTGGCCCTAGGAATTATTCTCTTTATTGAACCCACAAGTGGTCTATGGTTTATAGGGTTCATGATTGCTATTGACTTAATCCTCATCGGCATGGGATGGATTCATATGGGTTTATTTTTAAAAAAGAAAACCCTTTAAGTTTCTTGTTTGCCTACTGGCCCTCTTACCAACTCAGAAACTATACCATGCAGGGTTCGTAACTCTTGGTCTGTAACCTCAGCTCGTTGAAAAAAATGCCATAAATTTCTAATCATTCCCGGTCTTTTTTGTTGGTTTCTAAGAAAACCACAATAATCTAGTTCTTTAACCAAATGCCCCATAAAATTTTCAAGCTCTGACTTGGTCGCAACATGAGTGGCATGGGTTTGCAATTGTTTTTGCGGTGTTTGCTCCGAAGCCATCCACCATTCATAAGCCATAATCATGACAGCTTGAGCAAGATTCAAAGACATAAAACGAGGGTCAAGCGGATAGCGTATCCAATAATCCGCTCTTGTAAAGTCATGATTTTCCAGCCCCGTACGTTCAGGACCAAAAAGAATACCCACTTTCAAAGAACGATTTGTCATACAACGCATTTCCAAAGCACCTCCTCTCGCAGTAAGCAAAGGTTTTATAATATGCCTTGGACGAGGACACGTAGCAAATACATGATGAAGATCCGATACCGCTTCATCCACTGTGTCAAATATTTCAGCGTGATCAAGCAATTGATCCGCACCAGACGCAGAACGCCACGCAATGGATTGAGGCCATCCATCCCTAGGAGATACTAACCGAAGATGAAAAAGACCTCCATTAGCCATTGCACGTGCGACCGCCCCTACATTTTCAGCAAGTTGAGGTCGAACTAAAATCACAACAGGCGTGTTTCCAACAGGGGCCAAATCGGCCCCGCCATCACGACCTGTCATTCTTGTCTCCATGTCGTTCCTTCGGAGCTATCCTCTAAAACAATTCCCTGTTCTTTCAATTTATTTCTTATTTGATCCGCTTTAATAAAATTTTTCTCTTGTTTAGCATGATTACGCTCTTGAATCATGGCAACAATTTCCTTTTTATCCGCAAGAGATTGAAACCATTCGTTTGAAGTTTGGTTAAACAAACCAAGAATGCTACCCGATTGTTTAAGCTTTAACGCTGCAAGACGATCTCCTTTTAAGGCTTTATCTGCATATTGATGCATAATCATAATGGCCTTAGGAGTGTTCAAATCTTCACCCATAGCTTCCATAAAATCAGAGGGGAAATATTGATTATTTATAGAAAATTCAGTTAAATTATAAGGTTGAAGCGCTCTATAAAATCGGTCCATAATTTGTTTAGATTCTTGCAAACCTTTTGAAGAAAAATTAGATACTGAGCGATAATGGGCTTGCAAAAGGGAAAAACGAATAACTTCTGGATTATGATTTTCCAAAACTTCCCTAATGGTAAAAAAATTTCCTAACGATTTTGACATTTTTTCACCATCTACCAATAACATGGCATTATGTACCCATATCTTTGCAAACTGACTTCCAGGAAAACAACAAAGACTCTGAGCACATTCATTTTCATGATGAGGAAACAACAAATCATGTCCTCCACCATGTATATCAAAACTTTCTCCTAAATAACGATGCGACATGGCAGAACATTCAATGTGCCAACCAGGCCTTCCTCTTCCCCATGGGCTATCCCACCCCGGTTCATTGTCACTCGAAGGTTTCCAAAGAACAAAATCACCCGGATCTTTTTTATAGCTGGCAACTTCAACTCTTGCTCCCGCTAGGAGCTCCTCAGGGTTTCTGCCCGATAATGAGCCGTAATCGCTATAAGAAGCAACTGAAAACAAGACATGTCCATCTGCCTCATATGCATTTCCGTTTTGAATAAGTTGACGAACCATCGTTTGTATATCTTGGATATGGTCAGTAGCTTTGGGCTCAACATCAGGTGGGCATATATAAAGGGCGCGCATGTCTTTATGGAACTCTCGCGTGGTTCTTTCAGTCAAGGAGTGAATAGATTCTTTATTTTCGGCTGCTCGTATATTAATTTTATCATCAACGTCAGTAATATTACGAACGTAAGTAACTTTTGGATAGAGTAGGCGCAATACTCTTACCAAAATATCTGCAGTAAGCATCGCGCGTAAATTGCCAATGTGAAGCAAATCGTATACTGTAGGACCACAGAAATAAAGACGAACGTGTAAAGAATCAAGAGGTTTAAAAGGCACAAGTCTGCGTCGTCTGCTATCATATAAAGATAAGGCAAAATTATTCATGTGGGTTTCTCAATTCGTTTCCATGGTCGACAATTTTAGAATTTTGTTCATCTTTAACTTAAAAATATAAGTCTTCTTTTTCAAGATCTAGTGTGCAAAGCAATGGCAATAAATAAAATTAATTTTAGTAAAAATGAATTATTCACAATAATTTATATTGCAACGCCTATTGCTTTTTCACAGCTATGTCAAATGGCAATGGGAGTAACGGATACAATTTTGCTGGGTCACGTAAATACGGACACTTTAGCAATAGGTGGACTAAGTACCAATATTTTTTTCTCAATCTGTATTATTTTCCAATCTGCTTTGAGTTCTGCCGCTATTTTAATTGCACAATTTGTAGGAGCAAATGAACAAAAAAACGTTTCCAAAGTTTATTGGACAACCTACCTTTTTGGTATCATTTTATGTCTACCCTGTTTTTTTGTTCTTTGCCAAACGGCCACCCTTTTACGCTGGACCGGTGAACATAGCGAAGAAATTATTACAAAATCAGAACATTTTATGGGAATACTATTATGGGGTGTACCTCCTCTTCTAGTTGGAACAGGACTTTTGAGGGTAATTCTTCCAGCACTCAACGCTTCAAAACTTTTGTTGTACATTACGCCCATTACTGCACTTATCAACGGTTTTTTAAATGCAGGGTTTATTTACGGTCTTTGGGGGTTTCCCACGATGGGGCTTTACGGTTCTGCATTAGGCACAACCATAACGTTATGGTTGTCAACACTTATATTATTCGCTGTCACGCATAGTAAAAAAGAACTTAAACCTTATCTTCAACCCTTTCGAATTGATCCTTCTTTATTAAAACCTTTAGCACGTCTAGGATTACCCATTTGTGTAAGCTCGGCGGCAGAGATTTTACTTTTTCTCTTTGCTAGTTTTAATGCAACGCAATTTGGAACTTCTTCCTTGGCTGCACATCAAATCGCCATAAGTCTTGCTTCATTTACATTCATGATCCCTTTAGCGATATCTCAAGCAGCTAATGTAAGGGTAAGTTACTGGATAGGTGCCGCAAAACCTTATCGAGCAAGAAAAAGCGGTTTCCTCTCAATTGGGCTTAGTGCCTTAATTATGAGCATTGTTTGTACCGTGGTCTATCTGTTTCCAACATCTATTGTAGATATCTCTTTAAGCAATTCCAATGAAACCAAAACCGTAGAAATAGCAATTGCAATTATTCAAGTGGTGGGACTATTTCAAATTGTTGATGGGATACAAAGTGTAGCTATGGGGGCTTTAAGAGGCTTAAAGGATACTACTATTCCTATGGTATTAGCATTAGTAAGCTATTGGGGAATAGGATATACATTAAGTGTATGGTTTGCCTTCCATTGGCATTGGGGAGTACCAGGTCTATGGATAGGAATGGGGATCGGACTGGCTTTCATAGCTATTTTGGCAACAGGTCGTTTTTATTTATTAACGTTACATCCTAGAAATTTGATATACCATAAATAATTCCTTTACCATATTTTAATATCTATTAATAAATAACTAGGTATAGCAACGAATGTGCAAATAATTTACACTATAACAATTTAATATTTGTTAAAGTACAGCGCTGTAAAACTCTACATGCTATTTAAAATTTAAATGATATATTTACAGATCCATAATTAAAAAGCCCGCCTTTTTGTCCATTAAATTCCTGGGTTTGCCAGGTCTGAGTGTAAGCCAGTTTATAACCTTTAACAATGACTGCTACACCAGCAAGAATTTCACCTACATCCCATTTCTTAGAAACATGCTGAGAATGCGGGTTAATAGGATTACCTTGTAGTGTTGAATTATAGGCTACACCCTGACCATCAACCCCACCAAACACATACCAATTAACCGTCTTAGTCCCAACATAAGCATCCGTGCCATCGTCACCTGGTCCTATACGGGTAGGTCCAAAATCACTATCCAATCCCTGTCCAAATCGCAACAAAGCCCCCAACTGGGCATAAGTTTTATAATCCCCCGCAGCCCCATTTGCAGAAGGTAAAACATCAAAATCAACAGGTCCAGCATGCATTATCCCATATCGCCATGTCCTTCCCATCTGAACCTGGAAGACAGGCATATTGGTCAATTGATTATGCCAACCCAGAATTTTATTGTCTCCTTTGATGCCATGAAAACCGTTTTGCACTTGCCGACCCAATGCCCCGGGTCCCATAAGACCTGCTTGTATGCCGAAAACACTGCGTGTGGTATCCGTATCGCTTATAAGGTTCAAAGTCGATAGAAGCACGCCTGCATAAGGCCTATCGTGCGGTAAACGGTTTACGGTTTGCGTATCTACGGGATTAAACATTAGTTGTTGTAAACCCCAATGTATACGCTGCATGCCATCACCTAATAAAAACCGATTAACATCTGCTATAGGTTTGGGCAGACTATCCGTTCGTGAAGTCCACCCCACTCTTATACCATTCGTATAATATTTGTCGGAAGCACCTTGTAACGTAGAAACAGAAGAGTTTTCAAGCTGAATGGTCAACGTATCAAAAGGATCTTGCTTGGGTGTTGCAAAGGCTAAGTGCGAACACAGAATTCCTCCAACACTCAAAGAAGTTGCAATAAACCAACGATATGTCGAAGGCAAATAATTTTTTAAACCCATATTGTTAAGACCTAAGTATGAATAACGTATACTACATACATAATTTTCATATAAATTTATAATATAATTTTAATCTATACTGGATAAAGATTTAACTTTCTTTTCAAGAATGACTTTGCATGGTGTCTTATTTGCAATAAAGAAGTTATTTAATCAAAAGACTGGAAAATAAAAAATTAAGTAACTTTATACCATAGGGGATCAATTAGACAGTCTTTGATGAATTTTCGATGATTTTCCAACTCTTCACTTGTTGGTACGACATAAATAGGCTTACGCATAGAAGAAGCTGCATACGTTTTACTTGTTTTCTGTATTTGGTGATGTGCTAGCTCCAATCCACGTTGCCTTCCACCCGTTAGCTCAATATAAACTTCCGAAAGTAATTTACAATCCAGCAAAGCATTGTGTGTTTTTCTTTCTGATAAATCAATCGAATATCTTCGACAAAGCGCATCTAAGCTATTAGGCGAAGATGGAAATCTAGCCCGTGCCAATTGCAACGTATCAATCATGCGATCCAAAGACAATTTTTCCCTGTTTAATTTTTCTAATTCCGCATTAACAAACTTAAAATCAAAAGGTGCATTATGGGCAATCAAAGAATCTTGCCCAATAAAACTTAAAAAATTATCCACGATTTCCCTAAACTTTGGTTTATCTTTGAGATCGTCCCAAACAAAACCGTGAACTTTTGTGGCTTCTGCAGGAATATCTCTCTCAGGGTTTATAAGAACGTGATAAAAATTTTCCGTTGGCAAATCATTCATTAATTCTAATGCAGCAATTTCAATTATACGATCGCCTTTATAAGGATCTACTCCCGTCGTTTCTGTATCAAATAAAACGGATCTCTTTAGCATACTAACTTGCCTTCATTATGGATAATAGTCGTTTAACTTGAAAATAAGTGTAGGCTTTGGATAATCCTGTTTGAATAATATAGTCCGCTCGACGACATTTTTCACGATTGGGTAACTGACTTTCGATAAGGACTAACGCCTGTTCCCATGTAATTTTTCCACGTTTAATAATTCTATATTTTTGTATCGCACGAGGAGAATTAACCACGATAACTTTATCACACTCTTTATCAATATTAGTCTCAAATAATAAAGGAATGTCAAGAATACACCATTTTTTATGACGAGCTCGTGCCCGCTTAATAAAATTTTCTCTCTCTTTGGTTACCAAAGGTAATGTAATATTTTCCAAAATTTGTAGATTGTTTTTATCTTTAACAATAAGCTGCCTCAGGCACGTTCTGTCTAGCTTTCCCTCTTTATAAGCCTCTGGAAACGCCTTGCTTAATACACGGGTCACTTTACCATTAGGCTGTTGCAATTGCTTTACGGTATTATCGGCATCAAATACAGGAAATCCATATGCCCGAAAAATAGCAGAAACTGTACTTTTCCCCATGCCCATACTGCCTGTGACGCCAAGAATTTCCATGAATTTACTTTAAACTGTTTGCAATAAATTCAACTGTATTTTCATCAATTTCAGGATACACTCCAAACCAGTGAAAAAACCCCAATCGTGCTTGATACAAGAGCATACCGAGTCCATCAACCGTCAACAAATTGAGGGAACGTGCTTTTTTTAATAAAGGCGTTTCTCGTGGCACGTAAACAATATCGGACACAATTAAACCAGTGGGAGCATGCTCTAAATTAAAATCATAATCATCCATAGAATGCATACCCAATGCAGTTGTGTTAACCATTAAGTCAAATTGATCTAATTGTTTTGGCCAGTCTTGCCAAGAAATAACATTACCTATTTTCATATCGTCAATCAATTGCAAGGCTTTGGACAGGGTACGATTGGAAATACTTACTTGGCATCCTGCTGTATGTAATGCATATAATAACGATCGTGAAGCACCCCCTGCACCTAGAATTAGTACATTTTTTTTAGCTAAGGGTATGTTTCTGGATTTAAGGCTTTCTATATACCCTGCACCATCTGTAGAGGTCCCATAAATTTTACCGTTCTCTTTAAAAACAAGGGTATTAACGGATCTGGTTCGGTGTGCGGCGTCATCCATGTCGTCGCAACATTGAAACGCACATTCTTTATGAGGGATCGTTACGTTGCATCCTTTAAAGCCAGCACGTACTAGACCATTGATAACGACTAAAAAGTCTTGAGGTTTTACAGCCAAAGGAACATAAGCACCATCAATATGATACCGTTTTATCCAAAAATTATGCAACAAAGGGGATCTAGAGTGTGCGATAGGCCAGCCTATAACTGCAGCAATTTTTGCCTTTCCCGTTATCATACTGCCCTAAGTTCTTCATAGGCTGTAAACAATACATTTTTCAATTGATTGCTCCATACTTGTTGTTGTTCCATGGTTTCAATTAAATCTTGTCTAATCTCCAGCTCCAAATAAGGAATAGAAGTTTCCTGGGAATGAAAAGGTATCGTGTAGTCATTCTCATCGCTTAAAGCATAGGGTTTATTATCCCCAATAGGAAAGCTATACTTATTCTTCAAGTGTTTTTTAAAGATAAGAGAAAACTGATTGTTTTTATCATGCAAGACTCCAATATGCCAAGGTCGAGGAACATCATCCTTCATTAATTTTTTAGTAAAACTATGCAGTGAAATTAATAGTGAAGGAAAATTTAACTTTTTCCGTTTTATTAAAATAGATGAAATTGTATGGTGATAAGGGTAGTAAATTTCATTTAATCTTAAAGTTTTTTCTTCTGGCGAGATAGCCATATTCCCAGGAATTTTTTTTCCATCACTTTTTTTAACAATTAAATTTGGATGATCCACACTACGATTACAATCTATAACCAACCGAGAATACGATTGCATAATAAAGCAAGCTTTCAACTCCGAAGAAAGTAACCCCCCAACTTCCCTAATGCCTTTATCTATAGCAATGTGTTCGTTTATATTTTCAAGAGTCAATCCTAAATACTCCAATTTTTTTGGAATCGCATTTCCTGCATGATCACAAACAAATACAAAGGGACTAATCGAGTGTTCGTTTAATACGATTACCGGCTTTGGATCATCCTCTTGCAATAACATTTTTATTTTTCCAACATTGATAATTTTTATTAAATCGTTAAATTTAGTAGGGTCAAGTAACCATTTTAAATAAACTATAATATTGTTTATTCGCTACAATAATATGATCACTAATATTCAAATTAAAAGGATGCGCTAATTTTTGTAACTGCAAAGAAAAACTGGCTTCTTCTTTACGATGCGTCTTCGAAAATTGGTTGTCAGAAATATAACTTACAACAACAAGATTAGTAGAAAAATATTCAATGGATTTTTCTATGATTATCGCAATAGAAGATAACCCTTGATCATAAATAAATTCATCACAAATAAGGCGTTGATCGCCATTTAAAAACAATAATCTTAATATTTTTTTTGATGTTTTTAGATTTAATTTATAATGATCCAAATAAGTCTAGACATTTTTCCAAACCCTAAAATAAGGTCTGTTCATTACATCAGGTAAGGTCAAGCGATAGGTAATTCGATTTATTAAACTGAGCAATTCACCAGTGCGCTCTGGTAATCCCAATACAAAAAAATCTTCTTCGTTTGCCTTCAAAAATTTATCTATAGAACCAAAATAATTTAATATTTTTTTAGCCAATGGTTTTGTATCTTTTCTTGAAATCAAGAGATACAAAACCATTTCAATAAGTTCATATTCTTTAAATTGATGATCGAAATTGATCAACCGCTCCCGCATTCGCTGTCTGTGACCCGTGCCGTCTAAATACTTAAAGGGTTTGCTTCTTACGGGATCTGAAGGTAAAGAAGAAGAATTACTCATATAAATAGTTATCCTAATGTAAGGTATCACCCCTTTTAATGGTACAATATCTTGAAAAACTCAACAACTCTCAAAAACACGCTGTAGAAACTACAGAAGGGCCTGTATTAATATTAGCTGGCGCTGGGACGGGCAAAACCCGAGTATTAACTACGCGTTTCGCACATATATATCTTACAGGGAAGGCACTACCTCATCAAATTTTGGCAGTCACCTTTACCAATAAAGCTTCAAGAGAAATGAGTGAACGCATTGCAAACCTTATCCAAAAACCCGTTGAAGGATTATGGCTAGGAAGCTTTCATCGAATATGTGCAAAAATATTAAGAATACATGCGAATTTTGTAGGGCTTACCTCTAGTTTTTCTATATTGGATACAGATGACCAGCTGAGACTTATTAAACAAATTATTCCCAACTATCCTCTCGATCTTAAAAAAACACCTCCTAAACTGGTGTTAGGAACAATTCAATTTTGGAAGGATAAAGGATTATTACCCTCCGATCTTGAAATGGAAAACCAATTCCGCCGTAATCAAAAAATAATAGTATCCATATACGCTGAGTATCAAAGACGTCTGAAATTAATTAATGCTTGTGACTTTGGTGATCTAATGCTGCATGTCATAACGATATTTAAAAATCATCCCGAAGTACTCAAACGCTATCAAAATAATTTTAAATATATTTTAGTGGACGAATATCAAGATACAAATCTTATTCAATATATATGGCTAAAGCTGATTGCCCAACGTGAGCATCAAACGTCTAATATTTGTTGTGTGGGCGATGATGATCAATCCATCTATTCTTGGAGAGGGGCTGAAATAGAAAATATTTTAAGATTCGAAAAAGATTTTCCTGATGCTGTAATTATTAGGCTTGAAAACAATTATCGTTCCACTTCGAATATATTGGGGGCTGCGTCTGGATTAATACAATATAATTCAAAACGGCTAGGTAAAACATTGCTTGCCGATGAAGCAAAGAAATCTTCAGAAAAAGTTCACCTTTTTTCTGTAAACGATTCCCATGACGAAGCGCGCATAATATGTAATCAAATTATCCAACTACATAAAGAAAACCATCTTTACAAAGATATCGCTATATTGGTTCGAGCTGGGTTTCAAACAAGACCCTTTGAAGAACGAATGATAACGTTAGGTTTGCCCTATAAAATAATAGGTAGCCTTAGATTTTATGAAAGAGCAGAAATTCGAGATGCCGTTGCCTATATAAGAATGGTTGTACAACCCGCGGATAATTTGGCACTGGAACGAATAATAAATGTCCCTAAACGGGGAATAGGAAGCAGTACATTACAGAAATTACACCTTATTTCTCGCGAATTAAATATAACTTTAAGCCAAGCCATAGATCATTCTCTCGAAAAACAATTAGTTAAAGGTAAAGTTCACGAAGAACTTTCAAAATTAATGAATTGCTTGGTTGTAACACGAAATCAAATAGAAAAAATTGGACATGTGAATGCTATTGATCAATTATTAGAACTAAGCGGTTATATTGATATGTGGAAAAATGATTCATCCCCTGATTCAATTGGGCGTCTGGAAAATTTAAAAGAATTAATACACGCTTTAGCCGATTTTCATTCCTTAGAAGAATTTTTAGAACATATATCGCTTATTATGGATAATGATGATTCAACAAGCGATAATAAAATTACCCTTATGACCCTGCACGCTGCAAAAGGTTTAGAATTCGAAACTGTCTTTCTTCCGGGATGGGAAGAAGGTCTTTTCCCATCGCAGAGAACTCTTGATGAAAATGGTAATTTGGGTTTAGAGGAAGAAAGACGCCTAGCTTATGTTGGCATTACACGTGCAAAGAAAAAACTTTTCATTTCTCACGCCAATACGCGTCTTATTTATGGTAATTGGCAATCCTCTATACCCAGTCGTTTTATTGAAGAATTACCTGAACAATATATTGATAAAACTATTTTACATAAAGAGAAATATGCCCAGCAAAATTATCTATACGGTGCATCACAGACAAAAAAGTCCAAAAAAACCAATAGTATTCCATCAAACATCCGCAACAATAGTCTTCAAAATAAACCAACATCCAATAAGACAAATATTGTCATAGGAAGTCGAGTATTCCATCAAAAATTTGGCTATGGTATTGTTTTAAATAAAGAACAAAATAAACTTGAAATTCAATTTGAGCAATCAGGAATCAAACACATTATGGATAATTTTGTAAACTTAAAATGAAAACAAAAAAATTATATAAAAAGCATACGACAGGTTTAGAAAC
This sequence comes from Commensalibacter sp. Nvir, assembly GCF_963921845.1. Classification (NCBI taxonomy): domain Bacteria; kingdom Pseudomonadati; phylum Pseudomonadota; class Alphaproteobacteria; order Acetobacterales; family Acetobacteraceae; genus Commensalibacter; species Commensalibacter sp. Nvir. The sequence continues at coordinate 15,025 of NZ_CAWUGZ010000031.1, forward strand.
CCTCAGCGTAGAAGTCCCAGAAAAGAATATTGAATTGTTTGAACAGGCTTTAGCAACAGTTTGTCCTACCGTGGGTATTTTTGAAAACGAAATCACCCCTGAGTTTTGGCGTGTCGAAGGTATTAAAAACATAGGTCAGAACGAGGAAACACTTCAATCGACTTTAACATTGGCGAATACACTTTCTGGACTTAATTTAAGTTTACAACGACATGTTACAGAAGCAGATGGCTGGCTTGCAAGAACGTGTGAAGCTTTTCCTGAACAAGAAATAGGCAATCGTTTCCTTATAAGAGGCACTCATATAAAAGATTCTAAGCCTACTTATAAAATTGTAATAACTTTAGACGCTGGCGTTGCTTTTGGTTCTGGAGACCATGAATCTACCCAAGGTTGTCTCAACGCACTAGAAAAAATAGCTTATGTTAAACCAAAAAAAATCCTTGATTTAGGTTGCGGGTCTGGAATTTTAGCCATGGCAGCTTTCAAACTTTTAAAAAGAAAAGTTCTAGCCATTGATAACGATACATGGTCTGTTAAAACGGCTCAGAATAATCTAAAACGAAACGCTTTACACCCTTTCATAACCTGTAAATGTGGCAACGGATGGTTATCTCCTTACATTCGTCAGCAAGCCCCTTTTGATCTTGTTTTCGCTAATATTTTAGCTCTCCCCCTCTGCAAAATGGCTAAGGATTTAGCAAAACATATGGCACCAAAAGGAAATGTGATTTTATCCGGGCTGCTTGCCTCTCAAATTCCTATGGTTTTAAAAGCACATCAACGTCAAGGATTCATCTTAAAACATAAAATTATTTTAAATAATTGGGCGACATTAGTGCTCACAAAGGCAAAACTAAAATGATACAAATACAAAAAGCAACCCTATCTGATTTGGAAAGTATTTTACATCTTACCAATCAAGAAATCGTTAATGGGACTGCTTTTTGGATGACTACACCAAGATCCTATCAAGAACAAATGACTTGGTTTACCGCATGTCAAAAAGCAAATCTACCTATATTGATTGCTCGAAACCAAAATCAAAACGTCTTAGGTTATGCAAGTTATGGTCCATTTAGAGCCTATGATGGGTATAAACATACTGTCGAACACTCTTTATACATTGACCCAAGTGCGCAAAGACAAGGCATTGGCAAACGTTTGCTTGAAAAATTAATGCACTGTGCCAAAGCTAATCAAGTTCATGTCATGGTGGCGTGTATTGCTGAAAATAATATTGCGTCAATAAAATTACATGAAGGGCTGGATTTTAAGGTTGCAGGCGTCCTCCCCGAGATAGGAATTAAATTTAATAAATGGTTAAATCTTCTATTTATGTATAAAATTCTTACACCTAATGATAGTTTATAAAATTCAATTATGTACAACGGTCTGGATCATAAAGTGAATAGAGATAAGATCGAGAAAATAAGGCATTTTCTTGTTCAACAAGAACTTGATGGATTTGTTATTAAACGCGGTGATGAGTATTTAAATGAATATGTTGCGCCTTATGCTGAACGATTAGCATGGTTAACCGGTTTTACTGGAAGTGCTGGATTAGCCATATTACTACAAAGTAAAGGGGCTGTTTTTTCCGATGGCAGATATATTCTACCAATGTCAAAACAACTTGATCCCCAGATTTGGCAATGCTTTCACAACACAAAACATCCCCCTAAAATTTGGCTTCTTAAACAATTCGAACGAACGGTAAAATTGGGATATGACCCTAAGCTCATGAGCGTGAAAGATATTAACGCATTATCAGATAAAAAAATTAATCTGATACCGTTAAAAATAAATCCTATTGACCAATTTTGGCTCGATAAACCCAAGCCTCCGTCGCATCCCATTCTCTCTCATTCTGAAGCATTCACTGGCCAAACGTCAGAAGAAAAATTAAAACTTATACGCGAAAATCTTAAGAGCCATCACGACGACGCCTATATTTTATGTGATCCCACCTCTGTCAGTTGGTTACTGAATATCAGAGGTTCAGACGTTCCTTACACACCTATTCCACTGGTATACGCTATAATTAATCAAAAAAATGTTTTTTTATACGCTGAGAAGCAACAATACACCAAAAAAATTAGACAATTTTTAAACCAAAATGTCATTTTTAGACAGCACCAACAACTTGAACAAGATATTACATCCTTTAAAAAAGGCTCTAAAGTTGGTTATGATCTTTCGCAAACTTCCGTTTGGTTCAAACAATTACTTGAAGAACAAAAAATAGTTTCTCATCCAAGGCCCAATCCTTGCTTACTTCTGAAAGCAAAAAAAAACAACGTAGAACAAGAAGGTGCTCGCACTTCGCACCGAAGAGATGCTTTGGCGTTATGCCGTTTTTTTTACTGGCTTGAAAAGCAAGGACAAGGATGTACCGAAAACGATTTAGCACAAAAATTAATAGTGTTTCGGAAAGAAATAAGTCAATCTTATTATAAAGAAGAAAGTTTCCCTGCCATAGTAGCGGTGGGCAAAAACGCTGCTATTATACACTATCAGCCTTCGAAAAAAACCGCGTCTACCTTAACCCATAATAACATTTTTCTAATAGATAGTGGCGGACAATACTGCGATGGTACAACCGATGTTACTCGAACCCTCTGGTATGGTCCTTCCCCTCCTCCTCCCCCACTTGTAAAAGCATCGACGCTTGTATTAAAAGGCCACATAGCGCTTGCAAAAGCAATATTTCCTAAAGGAACAATCGGAAGTCAATTGGATTCCATTGCGAGATACTCCCTATGGCAAAATGGATTAAATTACGACCATGGTACGGGACACGGCGTTGGAAGCTTTTTGTCCGTCCATGAAGGGCCCTGCGGTATTTCAACGAGTTGTAATGTTCCCCTTGAAGAAGGAATGATTCTTTCGAATGAGCCAGGTTACTATTTGCCAGGTCAATTTGGTATTCGACATGAAAGCCTCTTATTAGTAGTCAAATCAGCTTATGAAAATTACTTGATGTTTGAGCCCTTAACGCTTGTACCGTTTGACAAGAAAATTATCGATAAAAATTTATTAACTGAAGAGGAAAATAGATGGCTGACTACTTATCACCAACGCATCTATGAAACGCTTTCACCTATGCTTTCCTCAGCTGAGCAATTATGGCTAAAAAAATGTTGCTCTCCCTTCATTTAATTTTTTGCACATTATACTATTGTTTCGTCGCTTAAGAATAAAGGATTCCGCATGAACACCACCTCCTCATTAATTCCAGTTACCTTGATACCGGGGGATGGTATAGGCCCAGAAATTATGGCTGCTACTTTGAAAATTTTGGAAACTATTCATGCCCCTTTTCAATGGGATAAACAATTAGCAGGAATGGCCGGAGTTGAATGTTCCAACAATCCATTACCAGCCCAGACACTAGAAAGTATACACAAAACAGGCCTTGTTTTAAAAGGACCTCTCACCACTCCTATAGGTAAAGGATATCGCTCAGTTAACGTAACTTTACGTAAAGAATTTCAACTCTATGCGAACGTTAGACCTGTAAAAATGCTTATTCCAGGTGGACGATTTGAAAATGTTGATATTGTGTTAGTAAGAGAAAATCTTGAAGGCTTTTACGCTGCGATGGAAAATATCTTTCCCGTTGAACAAGATACAAAAGCCATAGCAACATGTACAGGGTACACATCTAGAACGGAATGCCACCGAATTGTTAAATATGCATTTGATTATGCTGTAGCGAACAATCGTAAAAAAGTTACACTTGTACATAAGGCTAATATACTAAAAGAATTATGCGGATTATTTTTAGAAGAAGGCAGAAAAGTTGCTAAAGAATACCAAGATAAAATTTATTACGAAGAACGTATTGTTGATGTCTGTGCTATGGAATTGGTATTAATCCCTGAAACGTACGATGTAATCGTAACGACAAATTTATTTGGCGATATCCTTTCGGATCTAGCATCTGGGTTAATTGGTGGACTAGGATTAGCGCCAGGAATTAATATTGGTAATAAAACTGTAATGTTTGAAGCGGTCCACGGCTCAGCCCCCGATATTGCAGGGAAAAACTGCGCGAATCCACTCGCTATTCTAAAAGCTTCTGCTCTAATGCTTCAATATGTTAACAGAGATGATCTTTCGGATAGAATTAACAAAGCGATACATCAAGTCGTTATTAAAAACAATATCCGCACACGAGATTTAGGAGGAAACACCAGCACTTCAGAGTTAACAGAAGCCCTTATACAAGCTGTACAATAAACTTTTTTTTAGATTTGCTAAATTGATGGTTTTTTATGCTACGTTAACATTCAGTCTAATCAATAATACATCACATTTAATGCAATAAGGAGTTTTAAAATGACCATGAATTTAACGAAAATATGGCGTTGTTTGGTG
>NZ_CAWUGZ010000032.1:0-2553 GCF_963921845.1 Commensalibacter sp. Nvir
GTTTCTAAGCCATTCGCTTGGTTTTTTAGAATCTCCCATTCCTGAGGCTTTGTGACAATCGTTTAGACAATAACGACCTTCACTGTCTTGTCTGATAGTTGTTTGGGCTATGGTTAATTCACGGTGTTGATTTTCAATAATATGCGTGTTAGTATTCATAATACTTTCTTTCATAAAGAAATTAAATTTTTGGATCGCAGTGCAATGCGATTTGAACATTAAAAAAGGCGGCTATTATCCTTGGGGATTTTCAGCCGCTTTTTGTTGTTTAAACTCTTTTACTCCAGCTTCAATTAGACGTCTCAATGTAGCACTTCTGCTATTAAAACCTCGAGCCAGCCCTACTTCATCGACATCATTTAAAAGTTCTTTTCCAATTGTAAGAAGAATTTTCTTCATTTGCCCCCTATTTTTAAAATAAGGATATTTTTCGACTGAATTCATTTAACACTCCTTAGATTTACTTATGGTGATATAATATACACTTTGTCACTATATCGTCAATATCAAAATTATGTTATATAAAAAAAATGGCAAGAAATGACGCATTATTTCAATTAAGGCTTCCCGAGCATCTGCGAGAAAAACTCGAAAAAGAAGCTGGAAGAAAAAAACTATCTTTAACGGCTGAGATTTTAAATCGGCTGGAAGAATCGTTTTCCAATGAGCCTAATAAAATAATGGAATTAATGGAACGGGTATCTACCCTCGAAAAAGCTGTTTTTTTTAACAAAAATGAAAATAATAAACTTGAGCATCCATTTGCCAGATACCGGAAATTGAAAAACTTAACCTTAGAAGAATTAGCCGAGAAATTAGATTTGTCACCAAGCTTTATTAGACGTATCGAAAAATCGCAACATCTTACGTCACCTTCTTTAATTGTTAACATAGGCAAAATTTTTGATATTCCCTTGGATACTATACTCAAAGATATAGAAGAGTATAAAAAACATACATAATTAGTTCTAGACACTTCAAAGCGCAAACAACTCGTTTCACAGCGTTTCTAACAAAAAGCCACCGCTTTGGTGGCTTTGTGGGTTATTTAAGATTTTTCAGACGAATGGCTATAAAATCAAGTTCTTCCGATGTCTCTCGTAATGAAGTGGTAAGATAGTTTATTCTTTCTCTCAAAATATCTACGCGTATTTTCTTTTTTGTGTAGTTTTTATTTTTAAGAATTTTAAAAATTTCTTTGAGAGAATCTTTATATAATTCTGAAAAGATTAAAAGTTCTTTACTTAATTTTGAAGAAAGTCGAGCATCTTCGAAACTGTATAAGTTTTTTTGTGCAGAAAGGGAAAGATCGTCATAAGCTTGTTTTTCCATCACCCCCTCCTCACGCTGCTTTACGGTTGAGAAGCTCGGCAAGCTTAGCTAAGCCTTTGCGGGTGACCTTTGCCTGCTCAATGATCTTTTGACTTCCATCATCGCAAGAGATCTCCGTTACTTTGTGTTCCAGTAATCCTTGTTGTATTTTCTTCTGATACGCTAGCCAAGTTGCATTTCCATTCCTGCGATAAATCCAACCGTTCTGAATCAGGTAATCAAACAGCTCTTTAGGTCTAACTTGCAAATCCTTTGCCGCATTCGTGATACACATGGATCCATCTGAAACAGCAATCCGTTCCAGTGCCTCTGCTTTCGGTTTTAATTGAGCAATTTCTTGTTTTTGCCTGTCCATCGTATCTTTGGCTAATAATAAAGCGCGTGAAAGTGTTTGCTCTGGTGTCTCGTCGGGAATACTTGCCATATAGCCCCCCGTTTTACGAATAGAGGGCAATATTTCACCAACAACCTTTTCTTCAAACGCTTCCGCAGAAGGTAACTTCGATCGCATAATTAAACGATAAACATCCCGTTCAGGAATGATTTTTGTTTGTGGATCAAGGGCGCCCTGATTCAGGGCCCCTATAGAAATGGCAGATTTACAATGTTGGGCAATAGCATTTCTTGGTTTAGAATAACCCAGAGCCTTCGCAACATCTGACCCTACAAACCAAGCCTCGGCATTTTGGTTCACAACTCTAATTTCTGTATTTTCAAATTGAAATGGTATAATATTCGACATAATTCTTAATTCCCTTAAGAAGGTGACTAATTGACTTTGGGGTAAGAGGTGCCTCTCTTGCCCCATTGCATCTTTGGTGCAAGTTAATCATATATTCAATAAATTTATTTTACAAGCATCATTTTTATTCTTGATGCATATGAACCATTTGTGCTAATCTGCTCGTATGATGAATAAAAATGAAAAACCAATTAGAAAAACTATTTCATTGCCATCGGAAATGTGGCAGGCAATTGAAGATTTTCAATTTGAAAATCGAATTAAAAAAGAGACGGAAGCTGTTCGAAAACTTATCGACATAGCTCTCAAATCTACGAAAAAAATTGCTGAAAATTAATAATGCCTCCGCTTTGGGTTTGAGTTCCTTATTTTCGTGTTCAAGCTTCATGCACTTTTTGGTGTAGCTTAGTAACGTGTTTCTTAAGAATGCAGGATCGTCTAAATCAACTGTAGGTTGATACTTACCCTGTACCAAATCG
>NZ_CAWUGZ010000033.1:0-2170 GCF_963921845.1 Commensalibacter sp. Nvir
CAATCCGTTCCAATGCCTCCGCTTTCGGTTTTAATTGAGCAATTTCTTGTTTTTGCCTGTCCATCGTATCTTTGGCTAATAATAAAGCGCGTGAAAGTGTTTGCTCTGGTGTCTCGTCGGGAATACTTGCCATATACCCACCCGTTTTACGAATGGAGGGCAATATTTCACCAACAACCTTTTCTTCAAACGCTTCTGCAGAAGGTAACTTGGATCGCATAATTAAACGATAAACATCCCGTTCAGGAATGATTTTTGTTTGTGGATCGAGGGCGCCCTGATTCAGGGCCCCTATAGAAATGGCAGATTTACAATGTTGAGCAATAGCATTCCTTGGTTTAGAATACCCTAAAGCCTTTGCAACATCTGATCCTACAAACCAAGCCTCGGCATTTTGGTTCACAACTCTAATTTCTGTATTTTCAAATTGAAATGGTATAATATTCGACATGGTTGTAATATCCTTCATATGTGAATTACGACTAACATAGGGAGGGAAGGTCAACAGCTTCCCTCTCTAATATGTGTAAGTTACACATAATAATTAAAAATAGCAACACATTTTACACACTTGACGTAATATGTGTATTTTGCTATCAATTCTTTATGACAAATGAAAAGTTAAACCAACGAATTCAGATCGTTGCATCTAAGAAAATAATTGATGCCATAGATGAATGGAGACGAAAGCAAACAGATTTGCCTTCGCGATCTGAAGCTATTCGAAAGCTAATCGAAAAAGGTTTAAAACTCCCAACTGAAACGGAATAATTCTTAAAAAAGTTTTTACTAAACTTTTATATTTTTCTAATTTTGTTTCATAAAAATAAACTATAAACATTCACCCTTTCCCCTTACGTCCCCAACAAAGCGATTGGCACCATCGCCAAACAGTTTTTGCTTGGCTTGCAATTGGTTCAAGGCTTGTGCGTTTTTGACATTAATCGAATATTGTAAGATGAATTCGTCCAGTACCGTCATGGGATACCTTTCAATAAAAAAGCCACCGCAATGGGTAGCTTGGTAAACATAAAAAAGAGGGATATAGTTTAGGCAATATTTAAGAAGGAATATTTGATGAAAAAATTATTGTGGATGGGAATAATCGTGGTTGGGTTTGGCCTCCTCACCCAACAAAGTAAGGCACAAGACCCGGCGATTAAATCACAATGGGTGAAAGTTTGTAGCTACGATAAATTACGCAATAAGCACAATTCTGGAATGATTATTTCCTCTAAAAAAAGTGAAACTTATGGATCTCTTAATAATTCTGTAAGTGATATAATCATAAACGACTTTCCCCAAAAAGATGCAGGGCCTAATTGTACAAAACCAAATTACAATGTAGTACATATTATGGTTGAAGGATTCGATGTTCTACCTTGCAAGAACCCTTCGAACATTTGCACTATCACTATAAAATTTAATGATGAACCCATTCAATCGTTCACGCCTATCTATTTGGAAAGTATAAGCAAAACAGATAATTCTAGTTACGTGCTGACTTCTCCTTTGTTATTACACGAATTTGAAACCCATCGCAGTGCCATTATCGAAATTCCGACTAGTGAAGGAGCTGCTCAATACGAATTTGATCTCAGAAATTTTGATCACCCCCAAGTAATAAATACCGTCGAATAACGAAAAAGCCACCACAATGGGTGGCTTCGTGGGTTAATCTTGATAAGATAAAAAGTCTCTGTAACCTGAGTCAATAAGCGTTTTACGCAGCTTATTCGCATTTGTTTCAACAGCCTGCAACATATATCTTAACTGAAACAAAAAAATTTCTACGCTTCCATTAAAAATCTCTTCTTCTTCAAGATCGTTTTTCAAATTCTCCATTAAATTATAAATAATACTAAACGCAACAGGAACGTTACAAGCAACAAAGGCAGCCTTGTCAATAAAATCTTTCGACGCAGGCTTTTGGTTCCGAACGTCTTCTAAATTAATAAATGCAGAGAGTTTCACAACACTGCCTCCTCACGCTGCTTTACGATTGAGAAGCTCGGCAAGCTTAACCAATCCTTTGGGAGTGATCTTCGCCTGCTCGATGATTTTTGTCGTTCCATCACTGCGAGAAACTTCCGTTACTTTGTGTTCCAAAAGCCCCTGTTGGATTTTGTCTTGATACGCTAGCCAAGTTGCATTTCCATTCCTGCGATAA
>NZ_CAWUGZ010000034.1:0-47145 GCF_963921845.1 Commensalibacter sp. Nvir
AACAAATGGTTTTACTGAATATTAATTCAAAGCAAATATGTAAAAATACATTTGAATGTTCTTACTAATTTGTAAAATTTAAATAAAAAGTAGAGTTGTTTTTGACTAAAGATAATTTTATAAAAAAGGTTAAAGTTGTTAAAGAAGCGAAAAAGGTTAATCGTTTCACCGTGGTTGATAAGTTAATAAATAAAGGGAATGAACAGCCAGAAAATGGGAGAGAAAACTATTTTATTAGAGAATAAAAAAAAGTTTTTTACTTATTTCATAGCTCGAAGACTTATAGAATGTCCGTCCTGTGGATTATTACAAATAAGACCAATTATTCAGCAGGGTGAAAAGATGTCTTGTTGTCGTTGCCATAAAGAGTTATTACGCCATCCCCTTTCTAAAAAATGGTCATTCCCTTTCGCTTTTACAATAAGTTCCGTTATTTTATATATTGTAATGATTTCTTTTCCTTTACTATCAATTGATTTATATGGACGTACAAATCAACTTGGTGTGTTTAAAGGGACTGTTGAATTTATAAACCAAGGATGGAATGCAGTAGGTATTCTTGTCGGTTTAGTGGTCACTTTTTTTCCTATGCTTGTTATAGGATTGATGGTGTTAATTTTGTATTTTTCTCGAAAAAAGAAGTTGCCGAGTTTTTTCCCTAAACTGTTAATGAGTTATCAAACTTTGCGACCTTGGTCTATGATAGAGGTTTATATATTAGGTGTATTTGTTGCCTATACAAAATTGATTGATATGGCTCATGTTGAGTTACAAATATCGTTATACGCAATCGTTTTATTAATGATTACGATGGCTGTAACGGATGGCTGTGTAGATTTTGCAGAATTTTGGTCACGTTGTTCCTTAAGTAATAAAAAATTTTACTCCGAGCTAGATATTAATTCTCAAGGAAAAAAATGGTTGGAAGTTAAAAATAATAATGCTTTTGTTTCTTGTGAGTGTTGCCAATTAGTTATTTTAGCAGATACTTCCCAAGCGATAGCGTTACTAAAAAGATGTCCTCGATGTGGAAAAAAATTGCATAGGCGTAAGCCCAATAGTTTAAGTCGGTCAATGTCTTTACTTATAGCCGCACTTATTTTTTATATACCTGCAAATTTATACCCTATAATGCATACGACGATGATGGGAAAAGAGAGTAATCACAGGATATTCGGAGGGGTTCTCGAACTGTGGGACAATCAAATGATACCCTTAGCTTTATTAGTTTTTTTTGCAAGCATTCTTGTTCCCGTCTTGAAGATCTCTGGATTAAGTGTCATGATAGGGGCTTCTTTGTTCAAATCAAAACGTTTTCTACTCGAACGTTCCAGACTATTTCAAATTATTTGCTGGGTTGGACGTTGGTCAATGATAGATGTTTTTATGATTTCTATTTTGATTGCACTAATCAAATTTTCTTCTTTAGCAACGGTGAAAGCTGATTTGGGTATTGTAATGTTTGCTGCTGTTGTTGTTTTAACGATTTTTGCTGCTGATGTTTTTGATCCTAGGTTGATGTGGGATTATGCTGGTTTAAATGGGATGGTTTTCAAAAAATCAAAAAATGTCTAGTAAATAGCAACTAGTTATCGCTGTAATATATAAAGAACGTTACGTTATGCCAGAAAATGATTACTATGAGGAACCTCAAGCAGAATCATATAAAGTGAAATTCTCGCTTGTTTGGATTATACCTATAGTCGTGGCTATTTTTGCAGTATATTTAGGCTGGAAATCCTTTTATAATGCAGGACCAACAATTTCCGTAACTTTTGAAACTGCCGATGGTATTATAAGCGGTCAAACTCAAATTAAAAATAAATCGGTTGTATTAGGGACGGTTAAAGGGGTTTCTTTGAGTAAAGATATGCATAACGTCACGGTGTGGATCGAAATGACGCGCAAAGCAGCTCCGATGATTACTGAAAATGCACGGTTTTGGGTTGTGCGTCCTCGTTTCAGCGGCACAAATATTTCTGGTTTAGAAACCTTAATTAGCGGCGCATACATTGCTTTTGATCCAGGAGATTACAAAAATGGAAAACGAGAAGAACATTTCGTCGGTTTAGAATCTCCCCCAGGAGTACGTTCTGATCAGCCTGGAACTACTTTTGTTTTAGCAACAGATAAATTAGGTTCTTTGGGACAAGGTACTCCAATTTTTTATCGTGATACGGTTGCGGGTGAAGTGCTTGATTATAAAATGCCTGCAAATGGTATAGGGCCCATACGATTGAATATTTTCTTAAAAAAGCCTTACGATAGCTATTTGCATAGCAACAGTTCATTTTGGAACGTTTCAGGGCTCAAGATTGGTTTTGGTGCTTCGGGATTAAATATAGAGATGCAATCAATTCAGGCTCTCGTTTCCGGTGGGATTGCATTTGGTGTTTTGGATCATTCTCAAAATTTAAACCATGATTCAAATTTTGTGCCGGTCAATACAGAATTCAAACTTTACACGGATAAAGAGGCCGCGGAAAGTGCCCGTTTTCGCGATAATGTGAAATTGGTAACGTATGTAACTTCTTCGGTAAAAGGCTTATCTAAAGGAAGCCGTATTACCCTTTTTGGTCTTCAAGTAGGTACAGTACAAGATATTTCCTTACAGGTTAATCGCAAAGCCAACAAAACCAGAGTAAAAATTATTATGGATATACAACCTGAGCGAGTATTTTCTTTGCACGAAAATTATGATGCTAGCTTCTTATGGGACACTACAAAAGCATTGATTGCGAACGGGTTAAAAGCTTCTATAGATAACGATAATTTTCTTTTAGGTACGTCTTTAATTTCTCTTAATTTTGTAAAGACTGATACAATTATTACACCTTCTAAAGAAGATGGTATGTTGGTCATACCCTCTCAGACCGGTGGGATGGATGGTATTGTAAACTCAATGTCAGCAGTAACCTCTAAAATAGCAGCGATGCCGTTGGAAGAGATTGGAAATCATTTGGATCAATTGTTGATGCATACCGATCAAAAGATGAAGAGCCCTGACGTTAAAAATACAATAAAATCAATACGAATTTCGATGCAAAATTTAAGTGAATTAAGCAAAAAGCTTAATAAAGGATCAACACCTTTCCTTGAACAACTGCCTGAAATTAATGATCAAATTCAAAATACGTTAAAAAATGCTAATGCCCTCTTAGTGAGCTATGGAGGGGATACCGATTTCCATAGAAATTTGCAGCAATTGATGGTTGAATTAAATCAGACGTCGCGTTCTTTGCGATTTTTGAGTGATTTTATAACACAGCATCCCTCTGCTTTAATTTTAGGAAGAAAACAGTGAGCCGCGTTAATAACTGTATAAACCGATCTAGGCGTTACGTTTTAAAAGGAGGAATGGCTTTACCCTTGGGGTTTTGTGTTTTATCGACGTTAGCAGCATGCGGAAACGCTTCTCCTGATTACTATACGTTGGTGCCTTATCCAGGAAAAATCTATCTTTCTTCTCCTCGTATTGTTGAAGTCAGAAACTCTTCATTGGCTGGATTCCTTGATAAAGATCGAATTGTAAAAGAAGTGTATGCAGGTCAAATGAGCATGTATGTTTCATCCGCGTGGGGAGAGAATTTGGTTGATATGATAGGACGCACGGTGATGCTTAATCTCGTGCAGCGTTTGCCAAATTCTAGAATTTTTTTGCAAAATCAAGCCACTTCAACATTACCGCAAGCTTACGTCGAAATGGATATTTTTAAATTTAACCAAAATAGATCAGGAAATGCTGTTTTAGAAGCTAATCTGGTTATGTATCGTCGTGACCAACAACAAACGGCAATTTCTAAATATATAAATTTGGAATTAAAACCTTATACGCATTCTAGTCAGGCGCTTGTGATTACTTTAAGTCAACTCTTAGCTAAAGTTTCCGACATAGCAGCACAAGGACTGGTCAATATTGGATCATTTTAAGACTTGAACTGGATTAATCAGTGAATATATTTATTTTCCACTGAAGGAGAAAATCAAATTTTCTCAACTTGATTGTATTCAAGATCAACAGGGGTGGAACGTCCAAAAATTGAGACACTTACCTTTAAACGTCCTTTTTCAAGATCTATCTCTTCGACAACACCATTAAATGAGGTGAAAGGTCCATCAGAGACTCTGATTTGTTCTCCAATTTCAAAATTAACGGATGGACGGGGGCTCTCTATGCCTTCTTGGCTTTGCTTCATTATTTGCTCTGCCTCAGCATTGGAAATAGGTGAAGGGCGCATTCTATTACCAAGAAATCCAGTCACTTTTGGCGTATTCTTAATAAGGTGCCATGCCTCGTCCGTCATTTCCATTTTTACAAGAACATAACCAGGGAAGAATTTACGTTCCGTATGAATTTTCTGACCTTTTTTGACTTCGATCACTTCTTCTAAGGGGACTAATATTTCTTCAATTTGGTCACTAAGCCCTTTTTGTTCGGCTTGTTCCTTTATTTGTTGAACAATTTTTTTTTCAAATCCAGAATAGACATGTATGACATACCATCTTTTGACCATTTAATTTTAACCTCCCAAGCCGAACAACATTCGTACGCCGAAACCTATTGCCTGATCAACAACAAAGAAAAAGATAGATGCTCCAGCAGCCATTGCAAGAACAGCTGCCGTTGTGACTAGGGTAGCACGGCGGGTTGGCCATGTTACTTTCTTAGCTTCGCTACGAACATCGCGAAGAAATTTCGTGGGACTTACCGACACGAAATACCTTTCTTATATTAAATAGCCAAATATATTTAAATAATATATCGGGCGGTTAACAACAAATGTGAAAGTTACACTATCACGAAAGTAAAATAGTTGAAACAAATATTGGCAGGGGTGGAGGGTCTCGAACCCGCAACCTCCGGTTTTGGAGACCGGCACTCTAGCCAATTGAGCTACACCCCTGTATTTTTTTAACTAATTCTAGATACGAATCAACTATAATCATTAAGTTTAATTATTTAAAATTAGTTAGAGAAAAAAACATTGTAATGGATTAAAAGTCAAGTAAAAAAAACTTTTTCTACAATTTTTCAACGAAAAACAGATATTTCAAAATAAAGCTTGATTTTAAAGCGGAAGTTGCTAAAAGATTTGACAAGAAACTTTTCTGAGCGGGCGTAGCATAGTGGTAATGCAGTAGCCTTCCAAGCTACCGAGGAGGGTTCGATTCCCTTCGCCCGCTCCATATTATATTCCGTCAAGCTTATAATTCTCTGTTTTCTAATATAGGGAAATTGTTTGTTTTGTTTCAAAGTTTTTTGTATCACCTATTTAAAAGTTAGTTTTAGGAATTTTTATCGAATAGCAAAGATTGATTTCGAAAACATTTGCCTTATATCCTGCTTTAACAGTTGATTGAATCAATAAAAAAGTTGGTCCTAAGTTTTTTTGAAAACTCAAAAAGGAAAACAATTTAATTTTTGCTAGTTTCTGTATTTAGGTTTAAGGATCTAAATTGTTGTTCGATAGCGGATAAAGGTATAAAAGTTTAAATAAATTATAGAATATTTAGCAATATATGGTATATGAATTAACCTGTAAGTTTAAAGTTTTGTAAACTCAAAAATTTTTTATGCAAAATTGTTTAATTCTTAGCAATACTATATGTTCTTGTCATTTTTGTATGTTGTAAAAGAATTATTGCGCGACATTTAATAATGAAGAAACAAAGAAGTATTTTTTAATTTGGGTTTTGAATTTGATTTGGTATGAAGTATTTTCTTTAATGAATCGTTATTCGATGGTTTTGATTGTTGAAAAGGTGAATGAAAGCAAAACAATAGCTTTTGAACCTAATCTTTACAATATGAAAGAGTAATTTCAGTGGTTACCGGTGCAACAATGGCTGCAAGCGCAGCGTCTTCAGCATTTACAACAAGTGATTTAAAAGGTCGATACGCAATAGCGCTTTACGAATTAGCAGAAGAAAATCGAATTTTAAATGAGACCATGGCTGAAGCTAAGAATTTTTTAGAATTGGTTCAAGAAGATGATCGGTTACAAAAATTGTTGATTAATCCTTCATTAGATACATTAAAAAGTTGTGAATTTTTTGTTAACAGCTTGAGAGAAGCAGGGTTCAGCCAATTATTTCAAAATTTTGTTGGAGTTGTTGCTCGCAATCGCCGTCTTTCTAGTTTAAAGGTTATTTTTCAGTCTTTTATATCTTTAGTCAATATGCGTAGAGGTATTGTCACTGCTGAAATCTCAACAGTTTATCCGTTAACGGATATTCAAAAAGCCCGTTTGAAAGATCGTTTAGCTGAAGCAGGATATAATAAAGTTAATTTACAAGAGCGTATTGATAAAAAGTTACTAGGCGGCTTTGTCATACGTATCGGGGCTAAGTTTTACGATGCTAGCCTCAAATCGCGTTTGAATCGCCTACATAATGTTATGAAGGGAGCCGCGTGATGGAAATCCGTCCCGCAGAGATTTCGGAAATCCTTAAAAAGCAAATTGCGTCCTTTGATCAAGAATCTAACGTTGAGGAAACAGGAATTGTTTTGTCTGTTGGTGATGGTATTGCATTGGTTTATGGCCTGCAAAACGTTATGGCAGGGGAACTTGTTTCCTTCGCAAATGGTAGCGTCACAGGCATGGCCTTAAACTTATCCAGTGATCATGTCGGTGTGGTTATCTTTGGTAACGACAGTCAAGTTCGTGAGGGTGATGAGGTAACACGTACAAATCGTGTGGTTGATGTACCCGTCGGAAAAGGGTTGCTGGGCCGAGTGGTTGATGGTTTGGGTAATCCTATTGATGGTAAAGGTCCTTTAAAAGACGTTGAGCGTCGCTTGGCTGATGTGAAGGCGCCTGGGATCATGCCTCGGCAGTCTGTTTGTGAATCAATGCTAACAGGCATTAAAGCTATTGATGCGTTGGTTCCTATTGGGCGTGGTCAAAGAGAGCTTATTATTGGAGATCGTCAGACGGGTAAATCAACGATATTGATTGATTCCATGATTGCTCAAAAGAAAATAAATGCGCTTAATGATCCTAAAAAATCGCTCTATTGTATCTACGTTGCTATTGGACAAAAACGTTCAACGGTTGCACAAGTGGTGCGTACGCTCGAAGAACAAGGGGTTATGGATTATTGTATTGTCGTGGCTGCAACGGCTTCTGACGCAGCCCCTATGCAATATATTGCTCCTTATGCTGCGACGGCTATGGGCGAATATTTCCGCGACAATGGAATGCACGCCCTAATTAGTTATGACGATCTGTCTAAGCAGGCTGTAGCTTATAGGCAAATGTCGCTTTTATTACGACGTCCACCTGGACGAGAAGCTTATCCTGGTGATGTGTTTTATCTTCACTCGCGGTTGCTTGAACGTTCTGCTAAAATGTCTGATGAGCATGGTGGCGGTTCTCTAACGGCTTTACCTGTTATCGAAACACAAGCAGGGGATGTTTCCGCTTATATTCCAACGAATGTTATTTCTATTACGGATGGACAAGTCTTTTTAGAAACGGAGCTTTTTTATCGCGGTATAAGACCTGCTGTTAATGTAGGAACGTCTGTTTCTCGCGTTGGTTCTGCAGCTCAAAGTAAAGCTATGAAGCAAGTTGCTGGTAGTATTAAGTTAGAACTGGCTCAGTATCGCGAGATGGAGGCCTTTGCTCAGTTTGCTTCCGATCTGGATGCTTCAACAAAAAAATTGTTAGAACGGGGCGCTCGTCTAACGGAATTGTTGAAACAACCGCAAAATTCTCCTTATACGATGGAAGAAGAAGTTATCATTTTATATGCTGGCACACGTGGTTATACGGATGACATTCCTTTGGATAAAATAGGAAATTTCGAACGTCAATTTGTAGAGGTTATGCGTTCGACTAAAGCGGATATACTTGATAGCATACGTGATGCTGGACAGATAACCCAAGAATGTGATGAAAAGTTGGCCTCTTTCTTGAAAGAATTTGTTCTTAAGTTTAAGCAAGCTTAAGGAGAATTAAGTAATGGCCTCTTTAAAAGAATTACGAGCACGCATTAACAGTGTCAAATCGACCAAAAAAATTACTAGTGCGATGAAAATGGTTGCCGCTGCAAAGATGCATCGAGCCGAGAGGCGTTCGCGTCAAGCGCAACCTTATGCTCAGGCAATGCTTAAAATTTTGGTAAATCTAAAAAAGTCGCTAGGCGAACGTCCTGGTTTACCTGAATTGTTGGTTGGTAACGGAAAACAAGACACCCATTTAATCATTCCTGTGAGTAGCGACAGAGGCTTAGCAGGGGGGTTTAATGGTAATATAAACCGTGCGACCCGTGTTTTGGTTGAACGTTTGTTGCAACAAGGAAAAAAAGTCAAAATCTGTCCGATTGGGTTTAAATCCTACGTTTATTTTCGAGGTGAATTTCCAGAATTGGTTACGGGCCCTAAAGGGAGCGACCATAGATTAGGAAATGTGACCTTTGAAACTGCGGAGCAGATCGCCCTCTATATTGAAGCATTGCTGCGGGATCAAGGATTTGATGAGTGTACGGTTATTTATAACCGGTTTAAAAATGTCATGCTTCAAGTTCCAACAGAGTTAAAACTTATTCCGTTACAACTTGAGGTTGAGGAAAACAAGGTTGAAACTTTGGATGAAAAATTAGCGGTCAATAAACCCCCTCCGTCAGAAGCGCAATATTCATTCGAACCTGATGGTGAAGAGGTAATGCGTCGTCTTTTACCACAAAACTTAAGAGTGCAACTTTTTGCAGCCATGTTGGAAACCAATGCAGGTGAACAAGGTGCACGTATGGCAGCTATGGACAGTGCCACAAGAAATGCTGCAAAAGCTATAGATAAATTAAGTCTTTATTACAATCGCACGCGCCAAGCGAATATCACCAATGAACTTACGGAAGTTATATCGGGTGCAAATGCTGCTTAATCATTATAATTATTTTGCTAGGAGCTGACCTTATTATGTCGGAGACCGCAATGGAAACTCAAAATGCAACATCCAGTGATTCAACTGCGGCGAATCATGTTGCATCAAAAAGCAATTCTGTAGGATTTGTTACCGAAGTAAAGGGGGCTGTGGTCGACGTCCAGTTTACTGGTGAACTCCCTTATATTCTTAATGCGCTAACTTGCAAAATTGGGGATCGTACGTTGGTCTTGGAAGTTGCGCAAGAAATCGGTGACAACCAAGTGCGTTGTGTGGCTATGGATACCACAGATGGTATGATTCGTGGTATGGAAGTCGTCGATACGGGTACTCAGATTAAAATGCCTGTAGGAAACGAGACCTTAGGTCGCATATTAAATGTTATTGGTCAGCCGGTTGATGAAAAAGGCCCTGTAAACGCAAAAAAATACCTTCCCATTCATAGAGCCGCGCCTTCATTTGAAGAACAAGGCGTAGCAACAGAGATTCTTGAAACAGGAATTAAGGTTGTTGATTTACTATGTCCCTATTTGCGAGGGGGTAAAATTGGTTTATTTGGTGGTGCCGGCGTCGGTAAAACTGTGCTTATTCAAGAGTTGATCAATAATATTGCAATGGGTCATGGTGGCGTATCCGTATTTGCAGGTGTAGGCGAACGTACAAGAGAAGGTAACGATCTGTATCATGAGATGATTGGTGCGGGGGTTATTAAAGTTGATGGAAACAATACAGAAGGCTCTAAGGTTGCCCTCGTTTATGGACAAATGAATGAACCACCTGGAGCTCGCGCTCGCGTTGCATTGTCTGGTTTAACCGTAGCGGAATATTTTCGAGACGAAGCAGGTCAAGACGTTTTATTTTTTGTCGATAATATATTTCGTTTTACGCAAGCTGGATCTGAAGTTTCTGCTCTTTTGGGGCGTATCCCTTCAGCGGTCGGTTACCAACCAACGTTGGCGACAGAAATGGGTGCGTTGCAAGAGCGTATTACTTCAACGAAAAAAGGATCAATTACCTCTGTTCAGGCCATTTACGTGCCAGCGGATGATTTAACGGATCCTGCACCAGCAACGACATTTGCCCACTTGGATGCGACGACCGTGTTAAATCGGTCTATTGCTGAGTTAGGAATTTATCCAGCTGTAGATCCTCTTGATTCGACGTCACGTTCTTTAGATCCACGAATTGTCGGAGAAGAACATTATCAAGTCGCCAGAAGTGTACAGAGTATTTTACAAAATTATAAATCCTTGCAAGACATTATTGCTATTTTAGGTATGGATGAGCTTTCTGAAGACGATAAAAAAGTTGTTGCTCGTGCACGACGTATACAGCGTTTTCTTTCTCAACCTTTCCATGTAGCTGAAGTGTTTACGGGTATGTCTGGCAAATTGGTTCCTGTTAAAGATACTGTTCGTTCTTTTAAAGAGATCGTTGATGGTAAGCACGATGATTTACCTGAATCGGCTTTTTATATGGTAGGAACTATTGACGAGGCTGTCGCTAAGGCCGAAAAAATGAGACAAGAAGCAAATTAAAGTTTTTATAGGAAGACAGCGATGTCGATACAGATTGAAATTATCAGTCCTAAAGAAGTAGTACTGTCACAAAAAGTCGATATGGCTGTTATCCCTGGTCTCGAAGGTGACATTGCTGCAATGGAGGGACGGGCTCCAATAATCCTTCTGCTTCGTGGCGGGATTATATCTCTTTATGAAAAAGATACGGTAATACAAAGCCTTTTCATTGAAAATGGATTTGCAGAGATGAAAGAATCTCAATGTACTGTTTTAGTTAATAAAGTTATAAAACTTGATGAAATTGATGCAGAACAAGCAAACGACCGTTTGGTTCGTCTTCAGGCTCAATATGATGAGATTGCTTCTGGAAAAGATGCTGAAGCTCAACGTAATCTTATTGATCAAATACAAGGGGCTAGGGTAATGAAAGAGCTAGCCACTTCTTAAATTAAAGAGTTTTATAATCTAATAAAACATTTTTATTTTATCTGCCGCGATAGGGAGGAACTTCTTGTGGTGGTATCCATACTTTTTTAGGGGGAGTGTTCGTTTGCCAAAAAACGTCAATAGGCATTCCTCCTCGAGGGAACCAATACCCACCTATTCTCAGCCAATGAGGATGAAGGAGTTTTACTAGCGTTGTTCCAATCTCAACGGTACATGCTTCATGAAAGGCGCCGTGATTGCGAAAACTCCCTAAAAAAAGTTTTAACGACTTGCTTTCAACGATCCATTTATTCGGTATGTAATCAATAATTAAATGTGCGAAATCCGGTTGACTTGTGATGGGGCAAAGGGATGTAAATTCCGGTGCTGTGAATCGAACTGTATACTGATAATCTTCAAAGGGTGCAGGCACTCGTTCTAATTTGGCTTCTTGCGGAGAGTTAGGTAAAGAACTTATATGCCCTAACTGGGTAAGTTGCGTGTTTAATTCGTCTTTTATTTTCATATTTATCATCACTTTTTGTAATAGAGCTGTAGGGGAAAGTATAATATTATAATAAAATGAGCCATTGTAAAAAGTATGTCGCTGGAATTATTAAGTTAAAAATATGTTTACTGACGAAGAGATTGTTAAGGCGTGTCGCGTAAAGCAATTATCCTATCCTTTACATACATTAGAAGAATATTTAAATTCTCGATATTTACCACTGGTCGACGAACAGATGCAACCTGATTCAACTGTGGTTATGAGAGCATCAATCCCTAAACACATTGTATTGTTTTGGCATAATACACTTGTACCTCATGATGTTTGTCATTCTATAAAAAAAATAAAAACATATAATAAGGACTATCAGGTTAGTTTATATGATTTTGAAAAAGGAAAAGAATTTATTAAACAATATTATGGAACGGATTTATCCAATCTTTATGAGAAACGTTGTATTCATCCTACCATGCTGTCCGATTTTTTTCGGATTTGCTATTTGTACGAGAAGGGAGGAATCTACGTTGATATTGATATAAATTGTTATAATCCTCTAGAAAAAATTTTTAATTTTCAAGATTTTGATTGTTATTTGTTTTATTCAATTGGAACGCCATGCTGTATAAATAATGGTTTCATTGTTTGTAAACCTTATCATGAGCTTATGCTAGCAACGTTAAAAGTAATTCAAAAAAATTTAACCATTAAACGAAATTATACTAGTGTATGGGAATGCACAGGTCCCCAAGCTTTATCCATTGCACTAATGGAAAAACTGACCAAAAAAATTATCAAAAATGAGCAAAAAAGCTCGAGTCTTGATGATCTAAAATTGGCATCTCATTCTTTAGCCAAAAGAGCATACGAACATGCAGAGCTAGAATATAAAAAGACTGCTGAGGGGAATTGGCGTATGTTTCAATTGCCTGATTGGTTGTATGCAACGTGAAGCGAAACCATTAGCTTAGAATAAAATATATTTCATAAAAGTGTTAATGTTTTGAGTAACTTAATCTACAAAATCTTGTGTTGAGAATGGCTTGTATTTAATTTAATTGTTGATTCGTTTAGTTGCAACTTGTAAATAGATAAACTATGGGATCGTATGCATTAACTTCTGTAAAATAGCAGAATTATCTATAAAGTTAGTATATGGTAGCATCTTCAAAATTTTTTCTGATTATCTTAAGAACAAAGTTTTACGTTTATCTAGCTTAAATTATTGAATTTATAGGTGTATGAACCGTTTGCATCAATTTTCTTTACCTTTACTAATAAATGACAATGCGTCACTTCAATTATCGGTAAATGCTCTTTTACAAGAAAAATTTATTACTTTAGACACTGAATTTGTTCGTGAACGTACCTATTGGCCGCAATTGTGTCTTTTGCAAATTGCAGGATCTAATGCGACATATCTTATTGATACCTTAGCGGATGAATTGGATTTGACCTTGCTTTTGCCTCTTTTAACGTCACAAAACGTTATGAAAGTGTTGCATGGGGCTGCTCAGGATTTAGAAATTTTTATGAATTTATTTGGGGTTTTGCCAGCCCCTGTTTTTGATACGCAAATTGCATCAATGGTTGCGGGGTTTGGAAATCAAATTGGATATGACACTTTGGTTGAATCCCTTTTAAAAGTAAAAATTGATAAATCACATCGATATAGCGATTGGTCTATAAGACCTCTAACGGTAGAACAACAAAATTACGCGTCCTCCGATGTGACCTACCTTCGTGAGGTCTATCAAATTTTGTTAAAGCAATTACAAGGCACGAATAGATTAAGTTGGGTTGATTCAGAAATGAAAATATTGATGGATCCTTTTTTATACACGCCATCAATTGAAAAAATGTGGAAACGTTTATGTCCTCGAACGCATAATAGAAGAGTACTCGGATGTTTGTATGCTGTGTTAGAGTGGAGAGAGAATGTTGCCCAGCAGTATAATAAACCACGTCAACATATTTTAAGAGATGAAAGCGTAATTACTATTGCAGCATCTTTGCCCGATCAAGAAAAGGCCCTCAGTCGAATAAGAGGGGTTAGCTCTAACTTAATTGAAAGTAAAGAAGGACAATCGTTATTAAAAATTATAAAAGAAACTAAAGTGAAACCTTTACGCGATCTACCTTTGCCGTCATTGGAAAAATCTTCTGTTGAAAAGCCTCCTGAAGCCTTGACTGCTTTATTAAAAGTTCTTTTGCAAGCCAAATGTGAGGAATTTAAAGTAGCACCAAAATTGGTTGCAAGTACGAAAGACATAGAAAAATTAGCCTTGGGTTCTCGTGATTTGGTCATGTTAGAAGGATGGCGTCGCGATGTTTTTGGGAAGGATGCGCTTGATTTATGTGAAGGCCATTTGATTCTTGGAGTTAAAGGGCAGAAAGTTGAATTAATAAGATGTTAATTAGGTTTATATTTTGTATAAACTTAATTTGAAGCTACGGGGGTTAACTTTAGGGAAAGGGAATGGAAATCATGGAGTGGAATGAAAAAGCTGTTGCCCGGCTACGTGAGCTGTGGTTGCAAGGTTTATCTACAGCTGAAATAGGGCGTCATTTAAATGTTACGAAAAATGCAGTGGTCGGGAAAGTACATCGCTTGGGTTTAGAAGGAAGACCTTCGCCGATTCGTAAGCCGCGAGTAAAAAATAGTAAAGAAGAAGCAGATCTAAAGCAAAATTCAAAACCAAGTGAAAAGGAAATTAAACCTAGCAAAACAGGACAAGACCAATACATTAAACAGGCAAGATCTGAAAAAAAAAATGATCTTAAAAATAGGCTAACCGATAAAATTAAAAAACCTAAGATTGAGTTCGTAGCTATAGAGGAAACACCAAAAAAACGTCCATACACGGAGTGCTGTTGGCCTATTGGTGATCCTGGAACAAAGGGTTTTCATTTTTGTGGAGCCCCAGCGATACCGGGTAAGCCTTATTGTTTAGAGCACATACAAATTGCTTATGTTAAGCTGAGAGATAGAAAAAATAACGCTGCTTGATTTGTGTAAGGTAAGAGTTATTTGAATAAAGCATAGGATTAAGTGTAACTTTTACCTTATTTATGCCAAATTTTTATCTAAAAAAGAATCACTATTTTTAATTTTATCTTGTGAAAGAGTAGAAACATTCGTTGTATTTATAGGTTTAAGTTTTTCCGTGGTAATCATCTCGATCTGGCCTGTAATTTGCCCACCATCTTCGACTTTTAATCGTCTGCATTTCGCTTTGCCGAGTAATTTTCCTGTCTCAGTAACCGTAAGATTACCTTGAGCAACGATGCTCCCTTCTACAACGCCAGTTATTTCAATATCTTGGGTTTCAATCTCGCCGTGAAAAATCCCTGATCTTTGAATGATAACCTGTTTTGTTTTTAAGATTTCAGTTTCAACATTGCCTTCTACAACAAGTATTTCAATGTCATCTAATGTTCCTTTAATGTGTATGCCTTGTCCAACAAGGAGCATTCGTTTATGTTGTTTTTCGCTAAAAGATACACCCAAATTGCCTACGTTATATTTTTTGTCAGATTGAGAAAGGGGAGTATTACGATTAGTTAACTTTTTTTCCAATATTGAAGGGAGATTATTAGCCATTGAAGTTTAACCTTATATTATAGACTTGAGATAGGGTTTAGTTATTACGGAAAACAAAACATTTTTCCTAAAGCTATGAAAAGTAGAAATTTGCGCGAAAAATAGCAAATTTTCACTGCGGTTCAGTTTATTATGATTTATATAAATCGACAACTGCATTGCAAGCAAAAGATTTGAATTTAGTAGAGAACAAGTAGTGGTGGTGTTTAATTTATGGTCAAAGCGATGGAACATAAGGAATTATAGATGAAAAGCTTTAAAACTATTAACCAAAAGGAAAAGGCAGCAGTCGAATTTGATATTGTAGGCATTGGAAACGCTATTGTCGATATTTTGGCTCAAGTAGATTGTGATTTTATTAAAAGTCAGAATATGGCGCTGGGTACAATGACCTTAATTGATTCTAATCGTGCGCAAGAATTGGAAAGATTGATTACACCAGAAAAAGAAATGAGTGGTGGTTCAGTAGCCAATAGTTGTTTTGTCGCAGCTTCAATGGGCCTTAAAACTGCTTATTTGGGAAAAGTTGCAAATGATAGTTTGGGTAAACATTTTGCTGAAGATATACGTCAAGGAGGGGTTTATTTCCCCTCTAAATCATTGAAAGTTGAACGGTATCCTGATTTATATACAGCACGTTCCATTATTTTTGTTACGCCTGACGGACAACGTACTATGAACACCTATTTAGGAGCTTGTACGCAATTTAAACCCGAAGATGTAGCCGAAAACGAAAACATAATAAGTGCTGCAAAAATCACTCTTCTAGAGGGATATTTATTTGATGGTGATTTGGCGAGAGAAGCGTTTTACCAGGCTGCTAATATTGTGCACAAAGCGAAAAAAATGGTTGCTTTTAGCTTATCTGATCCTTTATGTGTAAAACGCCATTTAGAACATTTTAAAGCTTTTGTTTCTACACATGTCGATATGGTGTTCGCGAACGAAGTTGAAATATGTGCATTGTATGAAACGGAAAATTTAGAAGAAGCATTGAGGCAAGCAAGCCAAGAGGTTTCAGTGGTAGTGGTAACGTGTGGAAATAGAGGAAGTATTATTATTTCAGCTTCAGAGCGAATAGAAGTGGATTGTATACCCACCGTTGTTATAGATACAACAGGTGCAGGAGATGCCTATGTTGCTGGTTTTCTTTCAGGATGGGCTACTAATCAAACTTTTGCCGAATGTGGGCGTTTAGGGAGTATTGTTGCTTCAGAAGTTATTTCACATTTTGGCGCAAGACCTTTGTCAGAATTAAAAGCAGTTATGAATTTTTAATTGAGATATTAGGTAACATTTCAATTAAAAATGTCGCTTTAATATTTTTATCTGCTGAATCACACTACAACCTAAAGAATTAAAATTGGAGTAACGGAATATTATGGAAATTCGTAACATTGCTATTATCGCTCATGTTGACCATGGCAAGACGACGTTGGTGGATCAATTGCTACAACAATCGGGTACGTTTCGAGAAAACCAACACGTTGTCGATAGAGCGATGGATAGTAATGATCTCGAACGGGAAAGGGGTATAACGATACTTGCTAAATGTACTTCGGTGGTATGGAAAGACGTGCGTATTAATATTATTGATACACCTGGGCATGCTGATTTTGGTGGGGAAGTTGAACGCATATTGTCAATGGTTGATGGCGCAGTGGTTCTGGTCGATGCTGCCGAAGGGGCCTTACCTCAAACTAAATTCGTTGTAGCCAAAGCATTAGGTAGAGGATTAAGACCTATTGTTGTAGTGAATAAAGTCGATCGGGCGGATGCTCGTGCGGATGAAGTGCATGGTGAAGTGTTTGACCTTTTTGCTGCGCAAGGGGCCGATGATGATCAGCTGGATTTTCCTATGTTGTATGCTTCGGGTCGTCAAGGTTGGGCCGATTTCACTATAGAGGGGCATAAAAACGATTTGTCTGAGTTGTTTGATCTCATTGTAAAGCATGTACCCCGTCCTAAAGTTGACAAGAATGCTCCATTTGCAATGGTGACAAGCATTTTAGAATATGACAATTTTTTAGGTCGTATCCTAACGGGACGTATCGAACAAGGTTCGGCTAAAGTAAATATGCCCGTTAGAGTTCTTCGTACAGATGGTTCTATTGTGGAAACAGGTAGAATTAGTAAATTATTAGCATTTCGAGGGTTGGAAAGAGTTCCTGTTGACGAAGTTCATGCAGGAGATATCGTAGCGATCGCAGGCTTATCGGAAGCAACCGTCTCTGAAACGATTGCCTCTCCAGAAATTACCACAGCTCTTCATGCTGAGCCGATTGATCCTCCTACTTTATCCATGACATTTCGAATAAACGACGGTCCGCTTGGGGGAAGGGAAGGAAAAAAAGTAACTTCTCGTCAAATAAGAGAGCGGCTAATGCGTGAAGTCGAGGGTAATGTTGCCATACGAGTAACAGACAGTTCTGAAACCGATGCATTTGAAGTGGCTGGTAGAGGAGAGCTGCAATTAGGCGTTTTGATAGAAACGATGCGCCGAGAGGGTTTTGAATTGACGATTGGGCGTCCAAAGGTTTTGACACGCTTGAATCCAGAAACAAATGAAAAAGAAGAACCTTATGAAGAAGTACTTGTTGATGTTGACGAGCCTTACTCTGGTGTAGTGGTCGAAAAATTATCGGTAAGAAAAGGGGTAATGCAAGACATGACCCCGTCTGGGGGTGGTAAAGTAAGGTTAACCTTCAAAATACCTTCTAGAGGATTAATTGGTTATCATAGTGAGTTTCTTACAGATACGCGTGGCACAGGAATTATGAATCGCTTATTTTCCGGATATGGTACTTGGGCAGGTCCAATTGCAGGCCGTCGTAATGGATCTTTGATTTCAGCCGAAGATGGCGTTGCGGTTCAATATTCGCTTTTTTCCCTGCAAGATAGAGGAACTTTGTTCATAGGCCCTTCAGAGAAGGTTTATGTTGGTATGATTTTGGGTGAACATTCCCGTGAAAATGATTTGGATGTTAATCCTATTAGAGAAAAAAAATTAACCAATATTCGTGCGGCTGGAAAGGACGAGGCTTTGTTGCTTACTCCGCCAAAAAGAATGTCTTTAGAGCAAGCGATAGCTTATATAGAAGACGATGAATTGGTTGAGGTAACGCCTTCAGCCATAAGAATACGTAAGTTTTATTTAAATCCGCATGACCGCAAGCGAAATACACGACAAAAAAAGGAAGACTAATTGTAAATAATTGTAATAAGACCATTTTGATTCTATTCGCAATAATCTATGTTTTCTAATGTGGTCGTCAATTAAATGGTTACTATTTCGCCATTTTTTTCCATTTAGACGAAATATTTTTTAAGGATTGGTTTTTTATTATAGCGAATACGTTCAAATTGTGGCGTAAGTGCTAAAAAGCGGCAACGTGTGATTTTTTTATTATATGACATGGTAAAATTATTATGCTAGCTTCGTTTCATATCGAAGATTTATGTTCGATAGGTACTTAACTCTATATTTTAAATTTGGTGTATTACAATGAAATTATTTTCTCGTCTTTCTACCGTTTTATCAACCGTTGCTTTATTAGGTTTTGCTGCTCCGGCTTTTGCGCAAAATAATTCAGCTCCAGCTCCAGTTGCAGCCCCAGCCCCTGAAGCAACTCCAGCCCCAGCTCCTGAAGGGCAACAAGCTCCAGTTACAAAGCATGAACAAAAAGCACACGCAGGTAAAGCTCATCATGGAAAAAAAGGCTGTCATAGTAAAAAATGTCACCATGGAAAGAAAGCTTCACCTTCTGAAACCTCTTCACCTGAAATGTCAGCTCCTGAAGCTAACTAAATGCTAGTTGCATAGTAGAAGAAAGTAGGGTTTACTTTTTCCTACAAATAATTTTTTTTTATTAAAAATGTAGATAGTGTTTTGTTACTATCGTATTTATTTATAAATACGATAGTAACGATTGTCCATAGAAGTTAATATTTCGTAACCAATCGTATTGGCTGCGTGTGCGATAGAATCAAGGGTATTAAAAGATCCAACCAACTCAATTTTGTCGCCGATTTTGGTGGCGTCTTTGGGTAAAGATGATATGTCTACAAATAAAGAGTCCATTGATATTCTGCCAATAATAGGCAAAGGTTTATGCATAAATTTTTCGTGTACAAGGTATAATTTTTCACTTAACGATCGAAAAAAACCATCTGCATAGCCTACAGAAATAATAGCGATTTTTGTAGTTTGTTTGGCTTTATAAGAGGCACCATATCCTACAAATGTTTTAGGATGTATTGTTTTTATTTGTATAATTTTTCCTAGTAAAGTGACTACTGAACGCATTGGATTTTTTTCTCTAGGCGTTGGATTTATTCCGTATAAAGCTGCTCCAGGCCTTACCATGTCAAAATGCCAAGCTTTCCCTAAAAATATTCCACTTGAAGCAGCCAAGCTGCTGGGAGCGTTTGGTAAAAAATTCTTAAGTTTTTTAAATTGCTCCAACTGTTGGGTATTTTCTTTATGTTCAGGTGTATCCGCGCAAGCAAGGTGGCTGACAATAAGTTTGGGCTTAAAGGCATCCCAAACAGCAAGAGGAATATCTTTTATTTCTTTTTCATCAAGCCCAAAACGAGACATTCCTGAATCTAGTTGAATACCCGCTTCATAAAAAACATTGTTTTGAAGGCAAAATTGATACCATTGTTTAATTTGCTCACTGGTATTAAGAATAGGTATAAGATTATAGTCTAAAAAGAGTTTTTCGTGTTTCCCGATTAACCCATGTAAAACATAAATCGAAAATTCCTTTTTAAGAATTTTTCTTAATGCAATTCCCTCGTCTAAATAGGCTACAAAAAAATTTTTGCAGCCAGCTTTTGCTAAAGCCTTGGAAATACGATCGGCTCCTAATCCATAAGCATCTGCTTTTACAACCGCAGAACATCGTGCCGACTCTACTTTTTTTTGTAAAAAAAGGTAATTTTCAATAATAGCACTAAGATTTATATGCAGTTCGGCGCCTGATCTTTCACGAAAAAGATCTCTTTTTTGATTAGAATGTTGTGTATGCATGTTACTTTTTTTGACCAAGGGATTATGAAGATATTCCTAAAGAGGTTGAATGCTCAAAATGTAAAGCTGTGTTAGGAAAAACGACGGAATAAGCTGCATGAGAGGCCAACGCTGCCTCACTAAATCCTTGCAATATAAGCTTTAATTTTCCTGGATACGACGCAATATCGCCAATAGCATATATGCCTTCAATATTGGTTTGACATGTTGCAGGTGTAACAGGTATTCGGTTTTGTTGTATGTCTAAACCCGAAGTAGACAAGGGAGTAAGATCACTTGTTAAGCCAAAAAAGGCTAGAAGATGATCCGCTTTCAATGATTTTATAGTTTTATCTGAAGAAATGATATCGATAGAATTTAATTTTCCTTTTTCCCCATGTAATTTGTGAAGTTGAAAAGGGACTTCTTTTATAATTTTTTGCTCCAAGACAGCGGAATCCAGACGATGTATACTTTCGGGCGTTGCTCGAAAACGATCTCGCCGATGAATTAATGTTATAGATTTTGCCTTATCTTTTAATGCTAATGCCCAATCTACTGCTGAATCCCCCCCGCCTGCGATGACAATATCTTGCCCTGTAAATTGTTCACTGTGACGTACGTAGTAATGAATACATCCTCCTTCTTCAAAAATCTCAATATTTTCTAAAGGAGGCCGGTTTGGACCAAAAGATCCTGCCCCTGCCGCAATAAAAACTGCCTTTGTTTGAATACTATCCTCTGTGTGGGTTGTTAGTAAAAAATTGTTTTTTTCTCCCTCTATTTTAATAACAGTTTGGGATAATAACCGAGGAACACTAAAAGGCTCTATTTGTTTCTCAAGGGAATCGATTAAGGATTGTGCAGTAATTGAGGGGTGAGCTGGTATGTCAAAAATAGGTTTTTCTGGATACAAAGCAGAGCACTGACCCCCTACGTTTCTAAGTGCATCAATAAGCACACAATTCATTTTTAACATATTGCATTCAAAAGCGGCAAATAAACCTGCAGGTCCTGCACCTATAATAGCAATATCAGTATTAAGGGAAAGTTTTGTCATAATTATTGCTCTTGGTAGTGGTTTAAAAAGTGACGGGTATATCATCCTAGTTAAAACTTAAGGTGAAGTATCCTTTAAGATAAACGCACTTAAAAGATTTACCTATAAAGTTAAACGTTGATTTTTATCTTATTTAAATAAAATAAACTATTATCTTATAAAAAAACTCCTAAGCCAATAAGGAAAAATTAAGTGATGGATCTAAAAGCAGTTTGTCCCTTATCCACTCTTGAAGATACAGAAAATTTAGCTAAAAAAATTGCCAGTAATATTAAAACTGGCGATTCAATTTTGCTATTTGGTCCTTTAGGTGTAGGAAAAACATCTTTTGCACGTGCATTAATACGATCGGCTTGTAAAAATAAATGGATGGAGGTGCCAAGCCCTTCTTTTACTTTAGTACAAATTTACGATAGTCCAGATTTTTGTCTTTACCATTATGATTTGTGGCGTTTAAAAAGTGAAGAGGAATTATTAGAATTAGATTGGGATGAGGCTCAAGAAAATATTGTAATCGTAGAATGGCCAGAACGTTTAGGAGCTTTAATGCCAAAACATGCTTTGCATGTTCATTTTAGTATAAAACCCGATAAGACTCGTTTAGCAATTTTATCGCATTGGGATGAAAGACTAAAATTATTATTTAATCCTCAAATAAACCAGTGATGAAAGAAAAATATAGGTTAATGATGTGAAATTAATTACCATACCGTTTAATAATCCATTTTTAGAACTAGTAGCACAACATTGGATTCAAGAGATTGGCCTTCAAAATATTGCATCACAAAAAGGGCTAATCTTAGTCCCTAATCGACGAACTGCGAAGACTTTAGTAGAAACTTTTTTAAAAGTGATGCAAGGTAAATCTATTTTATTACCAAAAATTGTTCCTGTAGGTGATTTGGATGAAGCGGCCATGGTACTGAGTGGCCAACACCAATTTGCTTTGCCCCCTGCTATTCATCCCATTCGTAGAACCGCTTTATTATCTGTTTTGATTAAGCAAATGAATAAAGCTACACAAGTTGAACAATATGCGGGTGAAGTTTGGCAATTAGCTGCTTCATTGGGCGAACTTATGGATGAGGCAGAGTGGTCTGGTTGCGCTTTGAAAGATGCTTTGCCAAATGCGGTTGAAGCGGATTACGCTGAACATTGGCAAGAGGTTTTGAAATTTCTTACCATTGTTACCCATTATTGGCCGCAATGGCTTAAAGATAATACGTTAATGAACCCTGTCGCTCGAAAGTTGGTTTTGTTAACAATGCAAGCAGAATTTTGGAATAAAAATATAACGGCAGAACCAATTTGGGCTATAGGATTTGCCACTGCAAATTCTGAAATTGTTGGTTTATTGAATTCGGTTTTACAGTTGCCAAACGGGAAATTGATTATTTCTAATTTACAGAAAGATCTACCTGAAGATATTTGGAATAGCCTTCCGTTAACCCACCCTTATGCAGAAATGGCAAAAATGTTAAGATCCTTGGGTATTTCTAGAAAAGATTTTCAATGCTGGGAAGATTCAAATTTAGCTTTAGTCTCTCAAGAGAGGATTTATGCATTTCATCAGTCATTACTACCCGCAGAATTATTGGAACAATGGTTTGATAATTCGATACCAGTCCATTTGAAAGGATGTTACTTATCCGAACCTTTTGATCAACAACATGAGGCTGTGTCCATTGCTTTAGCTATAAGGGATGCGTTGGAAACCCCTTATAAAAAAATTGCTTTGGTAACACCAGATAGGGGGCTGGCTACCAGAGTGGTGGCAGAGCTGGGTCGTTGGGGTATATTTGCTGACGACGGTGCAGGAGAATCGTTATATAAAACTCCTGCTGCCATTTTGCTAGGTTTGATTTTACGTGCATCTCTTGAACAATTTACCCCTATTTCTTTACTAGCTTTATTAAAGCATCCTTTTGTATGTTGTGGATATGCAAGGCATTTGTGCCGAAATTATACAAGGCTTTTGGAAATTAATGTTTTAAGGCAATTTTGTGCTTCTGGATTAGACGAGATTAGATCATTAGCCAATCAAAAGATTTCTCAACTTAACCAAGCTAAGAGCGAACCTTTAAGTGAAGGAGCTCGGCAATACTTGTCCAACGCACTTGAGGTTAAAAATATGCTCAACCAATTGGATGATTTCATGTCTCCATTGTTAAATGAGCCAGAAAAACGTTCGATGGATCAATGGATTACTGTATTGGTCACCGTTGCCGAAGCGTTAACTACTAATCACAACACAGATGGTGAGGAAATTTTATGGAGTGGTGCAGAAGGCAATGCTTTGGCAGAGCATTTGCGAAATCTTATGGTGGAGGCAAATAATTTAGTTGATTTAACCCTCCAAGAGTTTGAGAGTATTTTAAACGCTTCTTATCATAATATATTTGTTCATTCTCAACGTGTGTTACGAGGTCGTACTTTAAATTTTTTACACCCACGTGTGAATATTTGGGGACTGATTGAGGCAAGATTACAAACTGTCGATTTGGTTATATTAGGAGGATTGTCAGAGGGAATATGGCCTGAAACAATGGTTTCAGGCCCGTGGATTTGTCGCCCCATGCGTGAAAAAATGAATATCGTTCTACCTGAATGTCAAGTCGGATATTCTGCTTATGATTTTTTGGCACTATGTTGTTCTATACCTAAAGTGATTCTGAGTGTTCCTCAAAAAAGAGAGAACGCACCGGCAGTGCCTTCTCGTTGGGTGACACGGTTAAAAGCATGGTTATATCGGCGATCAAGTCATATTGATCCACATCCTTCTATACAATGGTCGACTATATTAGATACGCATGAGGAAATTAAACCTATTGATCCACCTTGTCCAAAACCTCCTTTGAAATGGCGCCCCAAAACCATGTCCATCGCAGAAGTGGAAAAATGGATCAAAGATCCTTACGAACTTTATGCACAAAAAATTTTGAAATTAAAAAAGATACCTGATTTGCAAGCGGATCTTTCTGCTAGTCTTTTTGGTAAAATTGTTCATGAAGGCCTTAAAAATGTTTATGAAAATAAGTTTATGGATCCTCAAAGTGTAAAACAATCGCTGTTGAACGTTCTCAATGTTAGAAAAGATATTTCATTAATCACAAAACAATGGTGGAGGCCACGCCTTATACGTTTAGCCGAATGGATATACGAAACCGAATGCAAACGTCGTTCAGCAGGGGAAAGTGGTCATATTTATGTAAAAAAAGAGGGAATTTATGATTTTTATCAAGATACAGAGTTGTCGTTCACGCTGCAAGATGTTGCGGATCGTATAGAGGTAAAGTCAACGGGCGCTGTTGAAATTATTGATTATAAAACAGGGAAGATTCCTTCTCAAAATAACATTAAATGCGGTGATTTCCCGAAATTACCTTTAGAGGCAGCGATGCTTCAAAGAGGGGCTTTTGGGGAAGAGTTGGTTTGTCAATACGATATATGCCTAAGTTATTGGAAACTTCAGGGTAAGCGGGATGATAGCAATGAAAACCTAAAGCCAAATGAAGCAAAAGAGAAGAAAAATTCAAAAGAAGAAATTCAACAATTAATTGATTATTACTGGGATTGTTTGTTGGAACTTATAAAGAGTTATCATGATCCCGGTCAGCCCTACTTATTTCGTCCCCATTCTCATAAATTTTTGAATTTTAATACTAACATCATATATTACGGTGACTTTGCTCATTTAGCGAGAGTATCTGAATGGGAAAATTCAAGAAAGAGACGAGGATGAAATGGGTATATGTTATACACCTATTAAAGAAGCGAACGAGCAGCAACGCATAGCTTCTTGTCCAAATCGATCTTCTTTTGTATCGGCGTCTGCGGGTAGTGGAAAAACCAAATTATTGGTTGACCGTTTATTAAGATTAATGCTTCCTTATAGAACTGAGGATGGAAAATTTTATTTAGGCACATCGCCTGATCGTATACAATGCTTGACATACACTAAAGCCGCTGCAACTGAAATGATCATACGATTACAGCAACGATTAAGCGATTGGGTAGGTCGTAGTGATGCTCAATTAGAGCAAGCCCTAACAGAATTAAATGTTATTGCTGACAAAGAGACCAAGAAACAGGCCAGAGCCTTATTTGCTCGCGTACTCGATTTACCAGGAGGTATGCGTATTGAAACCAATCATGCTTTTTGTCAGTGCCTTTTGCAAAAATTTCCTAAAGAAGCTGAAATTAGCCCACGCTTTAAAATTATTGATGAGGTAGAGAATAAATTAGTTTTTTCTCAAGCGCTAGAAAAAGGGATTACCAAAGTTTTTTCTCATAACATAGAATGTTTGAGCACGGTTATAGAGAAAAAAAATGTTTTAGAAATCTTACAACAACTTCAAAAAAACGCTCATGACGTTCATTGTGTGTTTGAGTTAATGGATAAAGGTATTTTTGAAGCATGTTTACAAAAGAATTTAGGATTACAGTATCGCGATAAAAAAGATTATATTCGTCGTTTTTGTCAGGATATTTGCAGTAATAACGCATTAAAAGAATGTCTTAAAAAAGCCTCAAGTGCGAAAGGAGAAAAACTTCAACAGCTTTCCTTAAAATGTAATGGTTGGATAAACAAAAATAGTTTCGACCAAGAAAAACATATTGCTGAATGGATAAAGTTTTTTTTAACGGATACAAAAAAAACTAGGTCTATTAAAGGTACCAAAGAAGACGATTCAACGATTGTCGATTTCCTTGAAAAATATGCAAAAGATGTCGAAAATTTTCACTACAAACTAAATGCTTATGAAATTTTTGATTATACAATTGCGTTGTTTCATATAGTGAAACCAATTTGGGAATATTATCATAAAGTAAAAAAGAACGATGGAGTGCTGAATTATGAGGATTTGATTTCTTGTACTTTGAAGTTGCTCGAAAATCCTGGTTCTGCATGGATATTGTTTAAATTGGATGGTGGTATTGATCATATTCTTCTTGATGAAGTTCAAGACAATTCTTCGGAACAGTGGAAAATTATCTTGGAATTGTCCAGTGACTTTTTTTCAAGTATAAGCAGCAATAAAGATGTGATTCGCACCATTTTTGCTGTAGGGGACTTTAAACAATCTATTTATTCTTTTCAGGGTGCAAAACCGCAAGAGTTTTTAAAAGCGCGCGATAATTTTCGCTCGAAAGTGCAAAATGCTCAGCAATCTTGGGCAGATCCACAACTTAGGGTATCGTTTCGTTCTAGTCAAATTATTTTGGATTTCGTTGATCAGGTATGTTGGTCTGAAAAAAAATTGCCAGGTTTATTGCTCTGTGAAAATGATCAATTTAAACACCTTTCTGCCCAAACAGACGCACCGGGTCGTGTCGATATTTGGCCTATTCTTAAAATTGATTCGTCAGAAGTTGCTACAAAAGATAACTTGTGGAAACCAAAGCGTGAAAATAAATTTAATCCAAATGCAGAGTGGATATTAGCCGATACATTAGCAATTTGGCTAAAATCTAACATTGGTAACGCTCCGCCTTACGGGGGCAAACCTTTGCAAGCAGGTGATATTTTAATTCTTGTAAGGAAACGTACTTCCTTCTCTACAGCACTTATTCGCTCATTAAAAAAACATAACGTGCCTTTAGCGAATTTAGTAAAAACATTGCTTTTGGATCAACTCGCTGTTCAGGATTTATTGGTTTTATGTGAAGTCTTGCTGTTACCTCAAGACGATTTATCGCTTGCGTGTGTATTGAAATCTCCCTTAGGTGGATTAGAGGAAGAAAGTTTGATGGAGCTTGCTGCTCCTAGAAATAGCGGACAAAGTTTGTGGCAGACGTTATCGTTGAGGAGTGAAGAGCGAGAGGAGTGGTCAAATGCTTGGAAAATGCTATCTGCTCTTTTTTCTCGTGTTGATTATGTCACCCCTTATGGTTTGCTTGTTGAAATATTAGGAGAACATAGAGGGCGTACAAATCTTATTTCACGGTTAGGTAGCGAGGCTATCGAAGCGATCGATGAACTTTTATCCAAAGCGCTACAATATGAGTCAACCAAAGCACCTTCTTTACAAGGTTTTTTACACTGGTTAAAGCAATCGGAGTGTTCTGTTAAAAATGAATCAGAAGCTAATTCTGGAATGGTGAGATTAATGACGGTTCATGGTGCTAAAGGGTTGCAAGCAAGGCTCGTTATTTTACCCGATGCGCTGAATAGTTTTTCCGAAAGGAAAGAGGGACAAAGGGTTTTGTGGAAAAATGACCCTGATATAAAAGTCAAAATACCTTTCTATATTCCTCATCGTGACTTTAGAATTCCTGAATATTATAGTTGTCAAGCGGAACGCAATGATCTTGAAAAAGATGAAAGTAATCGTTTACTCTATGTGGCGTTAACCAGAGCAAGTGAGTGGTTATTAATATGTGGTTCGCAATCATCCGCGAAAAATAATAATAATTATTCGCATCAATGGTATACACTAACATTGCAGGCTATTAAAGAACTCTCTTCTCAGTCGTGCGTATTCACAGAAAATTATTGGGTTGGAAAACATTTCTGGATAGAAAAAAAGATAGAAAACGAAGAAAATCAAACGGAAATGGTCATTTCTGATCCTAAAAGGACTATTGAGTCAATTTGTTTACCAAAATGGATGGGGAGAGAGCGCGGTTGGATACCTGAGTATTTGATGAGTGAAAGTAAAACTATTTCTTCTTTAGCACCTAGTCGACCTGAACATTTAGGTTCAATACCTTCATTGGTGTCTCCTTTGCAGGTAAAAAATGGAAAAGATCCATTTTATCGAGGACGTTTAATTCATCAACTTCTACAATATTTACCCGATTGTTCAGCAGACAAGAGGTATCAAATAGCTCAGAGTTGGTTGACCCAATTCAAAAATAAATATACATATCATGAAATTGAAAAAATTATTCACCAAGTTATGAATATAATGAACGTGCCCGAATTAAAATCTTTATTCGATAATCAGAGTCTGTCTGAACAGCCTTTGACGGGGGTTGTGAATGGTGTTGTGGTTATGGGACAAATTGACCGTATGCGTATTTTATCAGATAAAATTTTATTGTGTGATTTTAAATCTGGCCGAAAAATACCGAAAACAGTTGATCAAGTACCTCTTATTTATTTAAAGCAAATGGCAGCTTATTGGATTTTGTTAAAAGAAATTTATCCAGCACATATTATAAAACCATTCATTATTTGGACCGATGAGGCCAAGGTTATGTTTTTACCATTGGAACTATTATCTCAATATATACCCTCTAAAAAAGATAAAGTTTCTTGAATGGTATAAATTGAGTATATTGTAAGTGATGAAATTGTTAGAAAAGGATTTAATATGGGTGAATTTACTGTGGCTATTACAGATGATACATTTGAGCAAGTTGTTTTGAAATCAGATAAACCTGTCTTGGTTGATTTTTGGGCAGAATGGTGCGGTCCTTGTAAAATGGTTGCTCCAGTTTTAGAAGGGTTAGCCCAAGAAATGAAAGATCAATTAACAATTGCCAAGCTTAATGTTGAAGAAAATCCAAAATCTCCAACAACTTATGGTGTTCGGGGTATCCCTACTATGATTTTGTTTAAAAATGGACAGCCGGCATCCACAAAGGTAGGTGCGTTACCTAAAGAAAAATTGAAAGCTTGGATCGACACTGCTTTAAAGTAACTTTTTAAATATCAGCCCAAGAAATTGGGCTAATGTTTAATTCCCTCAATAGTTTTGGCAATTTTGGATTACAAAGCGCTTTTAATTCCTCAATCGGTTCATAGCTAGGCATAAATTGGTGATAAATTCCTGTGTTGCTGGTTGAGGGATGAAAAAATATTTCTGAACGACCAGGTGGCAAATTTTTGAGTAAAGAAGACACCATGTTAAAATTCATATGACCACATTCGTCAATACCAAAACACCAGTCAAAATAATTTATGTTGGACTGCTTTAGTTGGTTTTCTAATATTTTGGACCAATAATAAAGAGAGTGACCAGAAAAGTAGTTTTTTTTCTTTTTTATTAGTTTTAAAATTTTTATAGGTTCTTTGGGTAAACGTATATTGTTTATGCCGAGGCGCTTTACTATGTCAATCAGCAGTCGACCGATGGTTGGATGTAAATGCATATGCTTATGGACGTCAATGTGGCTCAATTTTAAACCGGTTTTCTGAAAAATATTTATTTGCGCTTCGATTTCCGCAGCTAGCTGATGACGAATTTTAAAGTCAAAAAAATATTTAAAACCAAGTTTAACGGGATCAGAAGGAAATGAGTTTTTTTCATTAACTAAATCCGGAATAGTTTTGTGAGGTAAAGCTGAATTGCCTTCCACTAGAACCAAATGAAGACCAACGTTTAAATTTGGCATTCTTTTTGCTCTTTGAATAGCATCTTCTACTGCATCACCCGTGATCATAAGGCTTGCTGTACTAAGTATTCCTGTGGTATGAGCTCTTTCCACAGCTTCATTAACTTCTTTGGAAAGTCCAAAGTCGTCTGCTGAAAATAAAACTTTTCTTATCACAAATTTTTATTTCTGTGTAATGTGACGGTCACGTAAAAATTGGAAGAATTCAACACCTTCTCTTAGGCGTCGTTTCATCATTTGTGGACTTGTGATCATTTCTCCTACGATAGAAGCGATCTTAGGAGCACGAAAATAGAATTTTTTGTAAAAAGTTTCCACAGAATCAAATATTTCCGTATGCGATAAATGAGGGTAATGCAAAGGAGCAATTTGCACACCATGTTCATCGATAAGTTCGGCATTATTTTTATCCAGCCAACCATTATCAAGGGCTTGCTTGTATAAAAAAGTACCGGGATAGGGTGCTGCTAAAGAAACTTGTAAGGTATGGGGATTAATTTCAGTGGCAAATTTGATAGTTTCTTGAATAGTTTCTTTTGTTTCGCCTGGTAGGCCTAAGATAAAGGTCCCGTGAATTTTAATACCTAATTCATGACAATTTTTTGTAAATTCTCGAGCTACTTCAATACGCATCCCTTTTTTAATATTATGTAAAATTTGCTGATTACCACTTTCGTAACCCACTAACAATAAACGTAATCCATTATCTTTTAGTACTTTTAATGTATTGCGTGGAACGTTTGCTTTTGCATTACAGGACCAAGTTACACCAAGTTTCCCTAACTCTTTAGCAATTGCTTCTGCTCTAGGAAGATCATCAGTAAATGTATCGTCATCAAAAAAATATTCTTTGACTTGCGGAAAATATTGCATTGCAAGTCTTATTTCTGCAGCAACATGTTCGGGACTACGGGTACGGTAGCGATGTCCACCAACTGTCTGGGGCCATAAACAAAAAGTACAATGCGATTTACATCCGCGGCCGGTATACAAAGAAAGGTAGGGATGTTTTAAATAACCTATAAAGTAATCTTCGATACGTAAATCTCTTTTGTATACTTCTGTTACAAAAGACAAAGTATCCATATTTTCAATGATGGCTCTGTCTTTATTATGAGTAATTTTTCCATTCAAGTCTCGCCAAGAAATTCCATCGATATCTTTGAAATCTTTTCCTTCAGCTACTTCTTTTAACGTAAAGTCGAATTCATTTCTCGCGACGAAGTCAATAACGTCGCTTTTTTCGAGGCTTTCTTGAGGTTGCACTGCTACTTTAGCTCCCACCATCCCTATTTTTATATTAGGGTTTGTGCTTTTAAGCATCTTTGCCACTTCAATGTCTGAAGGAAAAGAAGGCGTAGACGTGTGCATAATAACCAGATCTCTGTTTTTAACATCCGCTAAAATAGGTTCCATGGTAATGCGTTGAGGCGGTGCATCAATAAGACGGCTTCCTGGAATAAGGGCCGCGGGTTGTGCCAACCATGTTGGATACCAGAAAGATTTGATTTCACGTTTAGCTTGATAACGAGAACCTGCTCCACCATCAAAGCCTTCAAAGGAGGGAGGTTGTAAAAACAGGGTTTTCATCATAATTCCTAATATCCTTTTTTCGGTGTATTGACCGAGAGTTTTAATACAATTTAATTATTTACTTAAAACGATGGTTATTAACGACGTTAGTAATAGGAGAGTCGGGGGTATTTTCTAAAGTCATAATGT
This sequence comes from Commensalibacter sp. Nvir, assembly GCF_963921845.1. NCBI lineage: Bacteria > Pseudomonadati > Pseudomonadota > Alphaproteobacteria > Acetobacterales > Acetobacteraceae > Commensalibacter > Commensalibacter sp. Nvir. The sequence continues at coordinate 31,083 of NZ_CAWUGZ010000034.1, forward strand.
GTCCACGCCATTTTATATTACTCTTAAAAAAGCTTTTTATCATGATGATTGCTGATAGCCAATCTCTACAAAGTAATAATGTAAAGTAATTAGCAAATTTTAAATTATTATTAATGCTTCTATAACATAAATTTTTAAGTAACCAGCAGAATAAAAAAGAAAACCATGATACCCAGGTTAACGGGTTAAATAACACGATTAACGAGCACCAAAATAAAGGTAATTGTATAAAAGAGAACGTGAACCCTAGAGGTTCCAATATAAAAATAGTTCGGTTCCAACGTAATTCATGGTCGTAAAGAGAACGTAAATTTTTTTCGCTTACAGTCGTTTGAATAATAGTGGGGGAAATAGCAATATCAAGTCCTTTTGATTTTATCAGCTTTCCCATAGCCGCGTCGTCCGCTACATAAGGTAATAATACTCTAAACCCTCCTATATTTTTGAGTGTAGATCTACGGATAGCTATAGTTGCACCAAGACAGTCTTGTCGGCCAAACCATCTTGATAGTAAAACACCAGGTAAAAATTGGTGATCAATATAACTACTGCCCAAGGCTTGTATAAAAGATGCAGAAGAGGGCAGAGCGTTATAAAGAGAAGTAACCAGTCCTATTTTTTCTTTTAAGATTTCCGAAAGCATCTCTTGAATATAATTTTTATGTGGAGCATGTGTATCCGAATCCGAAATAATAAAAATTTCGTATTTTGCTATAGGAAGCATATTAATGAGGTTGGATATTTTACGATTATATCCATGTATGGTAGTGTCTATAACAATATTAATGTCTAAATTAGGGTAATTTTTTTTAAGTTTTTCAACGACTAATTTTGCTGGGTCATTAGGATCTTGCAAACCAAAAATAACTTGTAAGTTAGGATAATCCTGATCACAGAAACTTTTTAAGGCCTCGTACAAAAGAGGTTCATATCCTGCAAGAGGTTTAAATAAAGTTACACCTAAAGAAGTATTTTGCTTAATGGGTAAATAGTTATCATTTTTTTTTTTGAATGAATGAACCAAATAAGTACTGATTATTGTATAAATACATCCCATAAATGTTAGGAAAAAGAGAAGTATATTAATTTTACGTAGCTTAATTAAAGGTGAAATCATAAAGTTAATGTAGTTATTTTTCTATGGAAAAGGATTTTGTTTTTTGATTTAACATATCAATAAGAGCTTGGCTCCCACCTTTAACGAGGGTAGAGTTAAAATCACCATGTTGGATGGCAACTTGGCTGATATGGCCGTTGAGTAACACATCTACAATTTTCCAACCCTCATCCGTTTGATGAACTAAATAGTCAATGGGGGTAGAATCACCATCTGAAACGATAACGGTGCTGACAATCATGCCTTTTCCAACTGTAGAAGGTTTATTTTTAGGTAAAATTTTAAAGATGTTGTCATCATTGGCGCCAAAGCTAGAAAGATAGCGTGCAACAGTATAGTTTTTGAATGCTTTTAACAATTCACTTTTTTGTTGCTCCGAAAATCCATTGAAACGATACCCTACTGTTTTTTGCAGAATAGTAGGAAAATCATAACTTTGCTCAAGCGCTGTACTTAAAATAGCAATACGTTGGGTAAAGCTTCCACTTTTAGGTTGTTGAATTGTATTAAGAGCCTGGTAAAGGTTTGTGACAGGAAAATTAGGGGCACTTTTGGCTTCAACAGAAGATGCAGGAGAAACTGTTTTATAATCGGGGGCAGCTTGAGCTTGCAATCCTGTCATCATTGTGGTCGCTAAGAGACAAGCCAATATATAAGGGGTTAATTTCATTTTTTTTACTCAATGATTAATTAATAACTATCAAAGTGAAGATTAGCACTTATGGGCACCAATGGCACGTAAAGCAACTTTAACGATAGAAGAATAATCAAGACCGGCTTCTTCATACTGAGCCTTTTGTGTATTATGGTGAATAAAGTAATCCGGTATGACCATAGGCCTAAAACGAATATTATCCAATAATCCATTATTAGCCAAGTGTTCCATTACAAATGATCCAAAACCTCCACGAGAACCTTCTTCAATAGTGATAAAAACTTTATGATGTCTGGCAAGTTGGTTAATAAGTTCACTATCTAATGGTTTTGCAAAACGTGCATCAGCAATTGTAGGGGCATATCCTTTTTCTTCTAGAATATTTGCTGCCTTGATACATTCGGACAAACAGGTGCCAAAGGATAAAATTGCTATCCCTCCTTTTTCATTTTGAGTTTGTTGTCCCAACTCTTTGATCAGCTGTCCTTTACCTATGGTAAGAAGTTCTGGTTTTACCGGTAATTTAAGTCCTAAACCAGGACCTCTTGGATAACGAAAAGCAATGGGGCCTTCATCGAATGCGGCCGCAGTAGCGGTCATGTGCATTAATTCAACTTCGTTACTAGGCGCCATAAGGACGATATCTGGAAGGCAACCTAAATAGGCTATATCATATGTTCCTGCATGGGTGGCACCGTCAGCTCCTACTAAACCTGCGCGATCAATTGCGAATCTAACAGGCAGCTTTTGTAAAACAACATCATGCATGACTTGGTCATAGGCACGTTGGAGAAAGGTTGAGTAAATGGCACAAAAAGGTCGAATACCCTCTGTTGCCAGTCCTGCGGCAAAAGTGACAGCATGTTGTTCCGCAATTCCTACATCAAAGAAACGATCAGGAAATTGAGCCTCAAATTTATCCAAACCCGTGCCGGATGGCATTGCCGCTGTAATAGCGACAATATTATCATCTTTTTTAGCACAATGGATTAAAGCGCTACTAAATACAGAGGTATATGAAGGGGGGCCTGGTGGTGCTTTTGTTTGTTCACCAGTAATAACATTAAATTTGGTGACAGCATGATATTTGTCTCCAGAATCCTCAGCAGGTTTGTAGCCATACCCTTTCTGAGTTACAACATGAAGTAAGATGGGACCGATATGTTCAGCATCTCTCAAGTTTCTTAAAACGGGCACAAGTTGCTGCAGATTGTGGCCGTCAATAGGTCCAACATAATAAAATCCTAACTCTTCAAATAGTGTGCCACCCGTCATCATGGCTCGGGCATATTCTTCAGCACGTCTTGCTTTTTTTTCTATACTTTCTGGAAGCTTGCTTGCTACACGGGCAGCTAGATCTCTAAGCCCTAAAAAATGACGCGAAGAAAGAAGCTGTGAAAGATAAACAGACATAGAACCAACAGGTCGTGCAATTGACATTTCATTATCATTTAGAATAACAATTAGTTTTTCAGCACCGGGTCCAGCGACGGCGGCATTATTCATCGCTTCATAAGCCATACCTGCCGAAATGGATCCATCTCCAATAACAGCAATAACGTTTCTTTCTTTATAATTTTTATTTCTTAAGGCTTTGTATTGATTTGCAACAGCAATGCCGAGCCCCGCAGAAATTGAAGTAGAAGAATGCGCAGCCCCGAACGGGTCATACATACTTTCAGATCGTTTCGTAAAGCCAGATAGACCCCCTGGTTGTCTAAGGGTTCTTATTGCCTCTCTTCTACCTGTTAAAATCTTATGAGGATAAGCTTGATGGCCTACGTCCCAAATTAAAGCATCGTTTGGTGTATCAAACACAGCGTGAATGGCGACTGTTAATTCCACCACACCCAGTGAGGCACCCAAATGACCGCCTGTCGTAGAAACAGCGTCTATAGTTTCTGCTCTTAATTCGCGGGAAAGCTGTTCAAGTTGTTCGACTGAAAAATTTCTTAAATCTGCAGGCTGATGAACACGATCCAATAAAGGAAAACGCCCATACGTTGGTACGGTTTTTCTGGAATCAGACAGATCTTTTGGATTCTGGGTAATAGTGGTTTGTTTATCCATGTTCGATTTAATCCGTTTGGTTACACAGGGATATAATAAATTCTGCTATTTCGTTGTTAAAAAAATTCATTAATTGAGAATATTGATAATAGATTTAAAGTTGCATTTATACTAATTACTTTAAATAGAGGAATTAGTTTCGTTTTTTTTCAGTTTTTTAAGATACCCTCCTAGGGTTGTGGCAAAATTGTCATGATAATCAGGCAAAAATAAGTTTTTCGATTTTTATCTTTTAAGACAATGTATTAAATAGAACTATGATTTTAGTCCAGATTTACAATTCAAAAAATAGCATATTATTATAAAATAAGTATATTTCTTGCTGTTTTCTATGAAGTAATTTATTCATTATTGTGTTTATTAAATTATTCTTAATGCACGATTCAGGAGTACTGTAAAATGGCTGTCCCTTTAATGCAAGCGGTTCGAGTCGGTAGTTATGTTGTTAAACAACATCTGACTGCCCGTAAAAAATACCCGCTGGTTTTGATGTTGGAACCATTGTTTCGTTGTAACTTAGCCTGCTCCGGTTGTGGTAAAATTGACTATCCAGCTGAAATTTTAAATCAACGGTTAAGCGTTCAAGAATGTTTAGATGCAGACGCAGAATGTGGTGCACCTGTTGTTGCAGTCGCCGGAGGAGAGCCGCTCCTTCATAAAGATATGCCTAAAATAGTACAAGGATTGATTGCTCGTAAACGTTACGTTTATTTGTGTACAAATGGCCTACTATTGGAAAAGAAAATTGACGATTATCATCCTTCTCCTTTTTTCTCTTGGGATATACATCTCGATGGTGACCAATCCATGCATGATGCTTCTGTTTGTCAAGAAGGTGTTTATGAACGTGCAATTCTTGCGATAAAAATTGCGAAATCAAAAGGTTTTCGCGTGTCAATAAATTGTACCCTTTACGATAATGCTAATCCAGAAAAAGTTGCTTCTTTTTTTGATTATGTTATGGAATTGGGGGTGGATGGTATTATGACTGCTCCAGGGTATGCTTATGAACGTGCACCTGATCAAGAGCATTTTTTGAATAGAAAAAAGACAAAGCAGTTATTTCGTACTATTTTTAGTTTGGGTAAGGGTCACAAGTGGCGTTTTACTCAGTCACCATTGTTTTTAAATTTCTTGGCTGGTAATGAACAATATCAATGTACTCCGTGGGGAAAGCCATTAAGAACAGTTTTTGGTTGGCAACGTCCTTGTTATCTTTTGGGAGAAGGGTATGCGTCAACTTTTGCTGAGCTTATGCACGATACTCAATGGGATTTATATGGTACGGGCAATTATGAAAAATGTGCCAACTGCATGGTACATTCTGGGTATGAATCAACGGCGGTAAGAGATGCCGTACAGCGCCCATGGCATATTGCAAAAGTTGCGTTTACAGGTCCTAAAGTTCAAGGGCCTATGGCCCCAGAAATTGATCTATCTCATCAACGGCGTGCTGACTATGTCTATGGTGCACAAGTAGAAAATTTATTAGAAAAAATCAAATTAAATTCACCGAATAAACGTTCTTTGGCTATCAGACGTGTGACCAAAACTAAACTGGAAGAAAGCGCTTCCGTTAACTTTTAATAGGAAAAAATAGTGTATTTTTTAAAAGCGCATTCTTTAAATAGTTTGCGCTTTTTTTTATCGCGACCTTCGATAAAACTATATTGGTATAAAAATTATAAAAAAGGGTTTTTTTGTGAATATATAGATTTTTAACAGAGTATAAGTGCTGAAAATTTTTAAAAAAATCAAAAATATTAAGGAAAGAATTTTGTCTATTTATTTATTCTTGGGGAAATATTAGTATTTACTAATACTTGTAGATTATTTTTGATTCTGTTGTTAATATTTTATTATACTAGTTTCTATTTAAATTTTTTTAGTTTCAGTTGTTATGAAGTATATTTAATTATGTTTTCCATATTGTTTATTGCAGGTCTAATTTTTTTTAATGGTATTCTTGCTATGGGGGAATTAGCGTTAATATCCAGTCGTAAAACACGCCTAGTCACCATGCAACGTCAAGGAATTAGGGGAACCGATCGTGCATTGCGTTTGATGGATAACCCTCAAAGTTTTCTTCCTACTATACAAATCGGTATTACATTGGTTTCAATTTTAGAAGGAGCATTTGGTGGGGTTAAAGTTGAATCATATCTGGGGTGTTGGTTAAGACAAATCCCTTTTTTAGGTATATTTGCCGATAATTTATCTATTATTATCGTAGTTGTATTGATTACTTTTTTTATGCTTATATTTGGTGAGTTGGTTCCAAAACAAATAGCATTACAAGAACCAGAAATTATTGCGGTTCGATTAGCTTGGATTTTCGACTTACTTTCTAAAATAGCTTCTCCAGGTGTGTGGATTTTAGGGAAATTTTCAGGATATATATTGAAACTATTAGGTAGATATAAAAAAATTAGAGTTTCAGTTACTGAAGAAGAGTTAAGAGCATATATTGCTGAAGGCGCTCAAACAGGTGTGTTGGAGGTTGAAGAGCGTAATATGATTGAACGTTTACTTCGTTTGGCGGATAGACCCGTTCGAGCGGTTATGAGACCTCGCAACGAAATTGACTGGATTGATCGTTTTGCTTCTAAAGATAATCTTTACAAAATTTTACTCGACACGCCTCATTCTCGATTAATTGTCTGTGAAAAGGAAATTGATAATCCCATTGGTATTATTACTATTAACGATATTTTAGGTATGGTTCTAAAAGGTGAAGATGTTTCAATTGACTCTTATCTAAAGCGCCCTTTAGTTGTGCCTGATAATATGTCTGCTTTGGATGCTTTGGAGAGATTGAGGTCGGATACGTTAGGGGTTATCTTGGTATTAGATGAATATGGCTCGTTTGAAGGTATATTAACCGTTTCTGATATTTTCAAAGCTATTGTAGGAGAAATCAGCCAAGCTGCAGTAGATGCCCCTCGTTTAGATTCTGGTATTGTTGACGAGTACGTTTGGGATGGAACTACACCTATAGATGAAGTGATCGACCAACTTAATTTAGAAAATATTCCTGCTGCAGGGAGTTATCATACGCTTGCGGGGTTAATACTTACATTATTAAAACGTGTTCCGGCAGCAGGAGATAAAGTTGTTTTTTTTGGATGGTTGTTTGAAGTCCTTGAAATGGAAGGGAGGCGCGTTACCAAGGTTAAAACTAGTCGCCAACCTGTTGCCAAAAACTAGACTTTTAACCTTTTGAATCAAACTAACTGAATTTGTTTTATAGCAAAACATAATTGTTTTTTTTAATTTAATTCCCTTGCAAAACTAGGCCACTGATTATCTGCTAGTGCCTGTAAAGAGGGGGCAGGAACGTGCAGCTCCTCTGAGTAAATCCATAGATAAGTTATCGCTTTATGTAAATAATTTTTTGTTTCTTTAAGGGGTATGGTTTCCATAAATAGCAAAGGATCGTGAGCATTATGGTTCGTTTCTATCCATTTAGAAATCAAAGTAGGACCTGCGTTATAGCTGGCCAACATATGAAGTAAGCTTCCACCTTTAGGAAACATTTCGGTTTTGTTTTCATTGTATAATCCAGATAAATGAATAAGATACAACTGGCCAATTTCTAAGTTGATTGCCGGATTCTTAAGTTCGTTAACCCGGGGTAAAATCAAATTATTTTGTTTTTTAGCAATATAGCGTGCAGTAACTGGCATAATTTGCATTAGGCCCATCGCACCCGTATGAGACGTTGCTTTTTGGTTAAAATTGGATTCCAAGCGTGTGAGTGCATAGACCAAGGCAGGATTGATTTTATAACCATTTCTTGGGGTTAGTTTTGGAATAGGTAAAGTTTTATAATGAGCTGCTTCTTGGTTTTTCTTTTGTAAAATTACCGTAAATTGATTGGCTAATTGTTGAAAATTTGCAGCCAGAGCAAGCTGCCTTAAGGTTTGCGAAAAAGCAGTGTTCTGTGCGGATTGTTCATATAATTGTCTAAGAACTATTTCAGCTTTATTTCTTTCCCCAACTTGAAGTAGAGCAAAAAAACGTTTTCCAAACGGAGTATCGTTAATTATTTGTAATTCTTCCTCACTTAAAGTTTTGGAAGTATTTATTTTTTTATAATTGTTCTCAGGTATTTGAAAATCAATTTCTAAAATATGACGGGCAAGAATACCATAAAAAGTTCTAGGAGCGGTTGCAGCCTTTTCTAACCAAAGTTTATAGTTTTTTTCGTCGCCTACTTTAATTCTTGTGCGTGCTGCCCAGAAATAACTTGCCGTTTGTATTTCTGTAGAGGTCACATCTGCGCGTGAGGCCTTTGAAAAAAATTCGTAAGCTTGATCGTTATCGTTATTTTCCCAGCAAATCAGACCCGCTATATACCCAGAAAGAGCGATGCGGTTTTTTGAGTGTATGAAAGACTGTTTAGCTATATCCAGTGCAAGTTGATTTTCTTGTACGTAAAATAATTGTTGAGCCACTTCTGCTTCAAGTTGTAGAGCATAGAGCTCTGATATTTTAGGACTAGATTTAATTAACGACAGAGCAGCCTTTGCGCCTTTAATACCTCTTTTACTTTCAATATGAACTTTACGATCAAGATTAGAATTTCTCTTAAACGGGCTTGACAGTGATATAGGCGTAATTGAAATTTTTTGGCATTCTTTAAAAAAACGGTCTTGTGACGTAGAGGAAAAGTTTAAATCCGTATTAATGTTACGATGATTTATTTTTTTCAGTATTAATGGAGCTTCTACATAGTTAGGAAAATTTTTAAGCCATAAGATAAGTTGCCCTTTTGAAGCTGTATAGTGAGGGTTCAAATAACGTTCAGCCAGTATATCACCCAGCAGTAAATTATCCGAAAGTTGAACGGTTTCAGATTGGGCAGTCGTGAAATCCCCTTGTTTTTGCAGATCAAAGATATGACGTATTCTTTGTTCGTCCTCGAAACTAAGTGGCTTAGGAAAACGAATTTTGTCGTCAAGTGATGTAGATGAAGACGTCGATGACACGAGTGATGACTCTTCATATTGATCTGTTCGCTTGGTCGTTTGTGCTTTTACTGAGAAAAAGGAAACACCAGCAAATAAAGTTGCACCGGCCACTAAGGCTCGTACAGCTAAGGGGGATATAAATTGGATCCCTTGCATAATCTATGTTATTTAGATCAAAAAAACAATAAATCAAGGTTAATGAATATTAATTGTTAATTAATATATTGAAACAGCCTAATTTAAGTTGATCAAAATTATTTGATTGTGTTATTGATTTTCGATCAATTTACGAAGTTGCAACAAGTTTTTCCAAGTATGCTGTTTTATTTTGACGCTGGTATTTAATTGTAGAGGATGTCTTAAAGAAAATAATTTCAGGTGGATATCAACATTAGGAATTGCAAATTCATAACAATTCCCTGCCAATTGTCCAATGGAAGAAGTAGATCCGGTTAATATACGTGCTGGTAAAAGTCCAAGGCTTATGACGAGAGAAGGTTTGCAAATTTCAAGGGCTTTAAACACAAAAGGCATGCAATAAGCAAGTTCTTCCTTAGAAGGAGAACGGCCTCCAGGTGGTCTCCAAGGAATAAGAGGCATACGAAAGCAGGAGCTAATATTAATACCAATGCTATCAAACATTTGTGTTAACCAGGTTCCAGATTGACCAGAAAAAACCTGACCACTTCTGTCTTCTTCTGCATCGGGGACTTCACCAATGACAAAAAACGGAGATTGGGGGTTCCCTTCGGGTAAAACAGTATTCATAGCCGTCATATAGAGAGGATTTTTTTTTGAAGCTTGAATAATTTGTTTTAAATCTTCAATAATTTTTATATCTTGTAAGGGAATATTTTTCTCATCAGAAATTGAGAGAGATATTTTTTTTGTTTTTTTGTCTCTTGCTATTTGCTTTACATTTTGCAAATGATTTGTACATAAAGGGGAAAGTGTTTCATTAATGCCCCATTCTGAATAAAGTTGTAAAAGAAATAAAGTGTTATTCATATCGGGTTACAAGCATATCTGTTAATAAAAGACCCTATCTATTGAAGAGTTAGTATACTATGCAACGTCAACGCTTTTTATGCATCTTTTTTTTATCGTTTTTTACATTGATAGCGTTTTTAACCAATGCAGATGCTTCAAATTGTTGTAATGATCCGGAGCCCATAGTGCCGTTTGTTCATCAAAATGGTGGGTATGGAGATTTTTTAGCTGGGTTTTATGCAGCGCGCACAAATGATAATGCTATCGCTGCTCAATTGTATAACAAAGTGATGAAATTAAACCCTTCAAATCCCGAGTTGCATTGGGTTACTTTCTATCATAGCGTACTTGCGGGGGATGACCTTGCAATCCACTTGGCCGCATCCGAAAAGGATCCTATTGCCAAATTAATTTTAGCAAATGATGCATTAACAAAAAACCAATGGAACAAAGCTTTCATTTATTTTTCAAACCCACCTCCCGATTCCTTCAGTCAGATGACGTACCCCTTATTACAAGCTTGGTGTATTTTTAGTTTGGGTGACCATGAAAAAGCAATTAATTTGTTAGAGCAGCAGGGCAAAAATATGCCTTTATCAGGTCTGTATTATTTACAGCAAGCATTGATGTATTCTTTAATGCAAGAGGAAAAAAAAGCAGGTGATAAGTTTGAACAAGCTATTATTTATTTCCCTGGCCCTGATTTATTGTTAACGCAAGCGTATGGGAACTGGTTAATTCGTTCACATAGAATGGGTAAAGCCGATGAGTTGCTTGGAGTTTTAATTGATAATTTGCCTTTTTTATCTATTTCTGAGAAAGATTTGCGCACCAGTCTATTGCAATTACCTGTCAAAAACGCCCAACAAGCTATTGCTCAAATTTATGTGGCCGTTGCTTCGTTAATACAGCAAGATTTGTTAGGGAAAAAAAATATTGATTTTAAAACTTCTTTTGAAAACAAAATTGCTTTGCACACAGAGCAAATATTTTTAAGGTTAGCGATAAACTTAGATCCAACACTTTCATCAGCAAAATTGATGCTTTCAGGTGTTTTGTCTCAAGAAAAGCAGCTCTCGTTAGCTAAAAATATTTTGCTACCTATTGCAAATAAAGATCCATTAAACAGCTTAATGCAACTCAGGGTTGCTCAGCTTAACGAACAACTTGGATTATATACTCAAGCAGAGATACAATTAAAAGATATAGCTTCTGAACAGTCTCGTTTGCCTGATGTATGGCAATCTCTAGGGGACACTTATTTTGATCAGAAAAAATATGTTGAAGCTATTTTTTCTTATTCTAAGGTTTTGAGCCTTTCAAATATTAATGATAAATTTTTATGGCCCGTGTTATTTACTCGTGCGATTGCTTATGAAAATTTAAAATTATGGAATAAAGCAGTAAAAGATTTAAAGAAAGCTCTTATGCTTGCCCCTAATGAACCTCTGTTATTAAATTATTTAGGTTATTCTTGGGCGTTAAAAAATACACATTTGGTAGAAGCACAAAGCTTGTTGCAAAAGGCCGTTGATATTTCCCCTGACGAAGGGGCAATAAGGGATAGTTTAGGTTGGGTTATGTTGTTAAATGGCGACACGAAAGGCGCTATAAAACAATTGGAACACGCATCAGAGTCAATTCCACAGGATCCTGAATTAAACTATCATCTTGGTGTTGCATACTGGAAATCAGGAAGGCGTAGAGAAGCTATTAACCAATGGAATATTGCTTTGACTTGTTCACCAACACCAGAAGAAAAAAAACTTATTCTTGAAGCCTTATCAAAAAAAGGTCAATTTGCAGATTTTTTGAAAAAAAAGGGAAATAAAGAATAATGAAGAGCTTGGAAGAAAAAGCTTTTGCAAAAGTTAATTTATACTTACACGTTACAGGTAAAAACAATAACGGTTATCATTTATTGGATAGCTTAATTATATTTCCTGATAAATACGATAAAATTACAGTCACTTCAGCACCACTTACGCAAAAAAAATTGATTTCATTGAAAATTGATGGTTTTTTTTCTACAAAATTTCAAAATAAAGACATCCGTGATAATCTTGTTATTAAAGCAGCTGAGCGGCTAGCACAGTTTAACGGTAATTTATTAAAGCCGGTTCAGTTAAGTTTACAAAAAAATTTGCCTATTGCTTCTGGTATCGGAGGAGGATCATCGGATGCTGCAGCTACTTTACGTTTGTTAAAAAATTATTGGCAGATCAATATATCTAAAGATCAATTGATGGGAATAGCGTTGGAACTCGGGGCCGATGTGCCTGTATGTTTACATTCCGTGCCTCAACGCATGCAAGGAATTGGTGAGAAATTAAGCTTTGTATCCAATTTGCCTAATTTTGGTATATTATTAGTTAATCATGGTGAAAATGTTTCGACAGCGGACGTGTTTGGAAAGAGAAAAAAGCGATTTTCCCAGGAAGTAAAGATCCCTATAGAGGGTATGAACTTTGATTCGTTTGTCACTAGACTTGCTTCGTGCAACAATGATTTGCAAGAAACAGCGTGCTCTATATGTCCTAAAATCTTTGAAGTCATCACCGCTATATCAAAATTGCCCGATTGCCGTTTGGTAAGAATGAGTGGATCTGGAGCTACTTGTTTTGCCTTATTTCAAACCGCTGAACAAGCTTATCGAGCGTCAGTATTACTTGCCAAACAATATTCGTGGTGGATCTGGGGTGGTTTGGGGACAAATATTTTTTCTAAACTTTAATATTATTTTTTACAGTGCTATGATTTTACTTAATACGAAAAGGGGAAAATATGAGCGTAAATATAAATATTAAAATATCGGAAGATAAAACGAAACTTGCGTTAGGTTTTCTGTCAGATGGACTAGAAACTAAAAAAATAGAACTTTCTCAAAAAGAACTAGAGGATTTTATCCGTGTTTTAGGTACGATGCGGTGGGCCATGGCAGAAGGGCAAAAAATTCCTGATATTGCGGGAGCTAAATTAGTACCTGCAAAACAGGTAAAATGGGCAGTACAAGTCAGTGAGGGGAATGATAGCACGTTGCTGGCTTTTCAACATCCTGCTTATGGACCAGTTGGATTTATGCTAGGTGACAAAGAAATAAAAGAGTATTTTGAAGCAGTGCAAAAAATTATTGAAATAAAGAAATTACCTTCTGTCGAAAACACAGATTCAAAAGTTGTATCATCTCGTAAAGATGATCGTAATATTATGACAACATCTAATTCACGTTCTGGTTCTGAACAACCATTAGAAAAGATCTCTGAAACAGATGTGCATACTCGTATAAAAACAAAAGCCAAGAAAAAAATACATAGTTCTCGATCAAAACTTAAAAATTCTTAAGTTAAACCGTTAAAATGGTTTATTTACTTTCTAAAATTATGAGGACTTTTATAAATACTTGAAAGCGATAATTCCGCCGAGCAAAATTATGCAAAATAAAGTTGTGACCCAGACCAATCTCTTTTCAATAAAGTTTTGGATTTTAGGTCCAAAATAGTATAGTAACAACGCCTCTATAAAAAAACGTATTCCTCTGGTGGCTAAACTGGCGGCTATAAAAGGTATCATTGGAAAGTGAGCAGCCCCTGAGGCAATGGTGACAAATTTATAAGGAATAGGCGTCAAACCTTTGATTAAAATGATCCAGACGCCGTAGGTATTAAATTTGGATTGTAAAGCTGTTAGTTGCTGTTCTGCGTGGTAAAAATGGACAATCGGCATTGCTAAAAAGTGCAATAAAAAGGCCCCTATGATCCATCCTAGTATACCGCCGATTACGCTGGATACAGTACAGATTAAAGCATATAACCAAGCGTTTTTTCTTTTGGCTAAAATCATAGGGCACAATAAAATATCTGGGGGTATTGGGAAAAAGCTTGCTTCTGAAAATGAGATGATAATCAACCACAATGGTGCAAATTGGCTCTGAGCAAAGGAGATAGCACGAGTATATAAACGATGAAGCATGAGATAAATCAATTCAAAAAATGACTATTAAACTAAATTTAAGTAAAATTTAATCAGTTTACCTAATAAAGTATTAGTTAGGTAAAATTACTTTGGCACGTAAACCTCCTGTATGACGGTTTTCAAGAATTACGTCTCCCCCTTGACCGCGCAAGATACTTTTCGTGATGGATAATCCTAAGCCCGTTCCCCCTGTAGCTCTATTTCTACTTGTTTCCATGCGAACAAAAGGTTCAAATACATAGTTTAAATATTGTTCGTCAAGACCAGGTCCATCATCCTCAATGAATATGAGAATTCTTTTATTATGGTTTATTTTGGTGGGATGAGTGTAATCGATTCTTAAAGTTACTGTAACATTGCCTGCATAATACAAAGCATTTTCCATTAAGTTCTGCAAGGCCCGTTTAAGATTAATTGGTCTAGCTTTGATCATAACTTTAGACGTATATGGGTTAAGTTTAATGGTATTTGACTTGTCAGGATGAGTTTCTTTTAATTCACGTATTAAAGTTTTTAATAATGTTGTTAATTCTAGGGTTATGATGGGTTCTTGTTTTGCCGAATCACGTCCGAAAGCAAGGGTAGCATTAATCATTTTTTCAAGTTCATCAAGATCTTCGATGAACTTGTTTTTAAGATGAATATCATCAATAAATTCAGATCTTAATTTTAACCGGGTAATAGGTGTTCTTAAATCATGTCCTATAGCTAGTAAAAGTTGAGTTCGATCGTTAATAAAACGATTAATTCGATGAGCCATATCGTTGAAAGCGCGTGCAGCACGGGCGACTTCTAAAGGTCCACTTTCTGGCAACGGAGGAGAGTTGACATCCTGTCCTAATCGCTCAGCTGCAGCTGCTAAGGTGCCTACAGGAGCGATTAAACGCTTAACGCCCCATAATGTTATCAGGCTCGTAGCAGTAGCCATGACAAAAAAAGCGATAGGAAAAGTAGCTGTTTTAAAAGGGTTAGGTGATAATAGTGTATAAGAAATATTTAGCCATTTTTTATCATCTGGTAATTGAAATGCAACAGCACTTTTAAGTGTGTATTTATCAAACGCGGCAATAATTTTAAGGGGACGAAGTTCAGGGGGAAATAATATGGTTGTTAACAAGTGAGTGATGGTTTGTTCTAGCTTTGCCGATTGAGGGCCCACTTTTTGTAAATCAGGTTTAGAAGATAAGAAAATAGTAAATCCGTGTATAGGATCAAGATCAGCAATTTCATCTGCGCGGTCTTTGCTATCTACTTCAGATATGTCTCTATAAATTGCAGTAGCCCGGTTAATGGCTTCTTGTTCCTGGGTTATTCGATCAAAATTTAAACGATCCATAGTATGAATCATCAGGCCACAAGCCTCAACCAACCCTATTCCTACCATTAGCAAAAGGGCTGTTTTAGTGGCTAAGGAATGTGGGCATATTTTCTTATAAAACTTAGTAAATGTTTTATACATAGTGTACGGGCAGTGCTAGTAAATAACCTCCCCGATGTACTGTTTTGATAATTTGAGACTGTCTACCATCATCTTGTAATTTTCGCCTTAAGCGACTCAGCGTAACATCAATAGTACGATCTAACGGTGAAAGTTCGTGACCATATAAAATAATCGATAATTTTTCTCTAGTGACGATATTGGGTGCATTTTGAAGGAGGGCTAGTAATAAATTATATTCTTTGCCTGTTAGTGGAACTTCACTATAATTTTTATGAATTAACTGTCTGTTAATTGGGTTTAACTTCCATTCGCCAAATTGCATAATTTGTTTTGTCTTACTTATTTCTATTGTATTTCTTCGTTTAGATCGATGCAATACGGCATGAATTCTTGCTAAAAGTTCTCTAGGATTAAAAGGTTTGGCCAAGTAATCGTCTGCTCCGAGTTCTAGGCCAATAATACGATCGGCTTCCTCGCCCATAGCTGTTAACATAATGATAGGTATATCCGCTTGTTGTCTTAACCAATGTGCAATTTGCAAACCATTTTCCTTGGGCAACATTAAATCTAAAATAACCAAGTCGTACTTATTAATTTTCCATTTCTGTTTTGTTTCTTGCCCGTTGTATGCAAAGCTAATTTGAAAGCCATGTTTTTTTAAAAATTGAGAAAGTAGGTCAACAATTTCACGATCATCGTCCACGATGAGTAAATGAGCAGAATTTTCCATTTCTAACGTTCATAACAATGAGTTTATTTTTATAGTGTTACCCAAATTTAATTGAGAAAAAAAGGAAATAAATAGCGTATCGTGATTTATAACTGTAAAAGCCATAGAATAGTAA
>NZ_CAWUGZ010000035.1:0-8208 GCF_963921845.1 Commensalibacter sp. Nvir
GTAACTTGATTTCATAAAAAACGCGCTAAGGCAGGTAACTTAGCGCGTTTTGCTTAAAATCCGTAAAGTCATTTATGCGTGCGTTTGAACGGATGATTGGTGGAGCATCGTATAACATTAATGATCCTAAGCGAATAGAAAATAGGCCTTAATTACACGATAACCTATTCCCATTACCCTGTTGCGGGGTGGAGCAGCCCGGTAGCTCCGTCAGGCTCATAACCTGAAGGTCAGAGGTTCAAATCCTCTCCCCGTTCCTAATACCATCACTACATCCCATAAATAAATCCACACCCCCATTTAAACGCAATAAGGTGTTCCAAAGCTTCATACTCGTTGCGCTATTTTGTGCACTATAGGCGGCTGTTCAAAAAAAACGTATAGCTTCATCCCTAGCGCATAATAAGCTGTATTTTTACCCTCTTAAACCCATCAAAAAGCAGAACATCTATCAAAAGAAACCATCCCCATCCCGTCCATTATACAGACCTAAACAGTAAAATCGTTTACGCTTTATATCATAAAAACAAGCCCTATACTCCGCCCACGCTCAATCTGCAAACAGTAAAACGGTCGCCTCAGGCAATAACAAACCCGTTCATCTCGTCAATCCCCACAAAAAAAGCTTATCCTCCTTGGAAAATATCAACTCAAATACTTCTGGTTAAAATTACTTTAGAGTTTGCCTTAGCTCCCTGAAAACAGCAAAAAACTAAAATTTGTTTTTTATCTTTATAGCATCGTTAATAGTAGCCAAATCTTTTGTTTTTATTATTTATCAGAAAGGGACGCTTATAGTCTCCCATAATTATTAACGACTTGTTTTTATGATAACCATGTTAAAGCTCATAGGTGGAAGCGTAATTGCTCCACGGCTAAGCTCATCAGGAGACATATGAACTTTGCGAGGGACAACCGCGTTCGGATGGGCGAATGTATTACGGGCCTGCAAATCTTTCCCTTGTAATGTGATATGCTCCGTTACAGTTGTCTGACCAAAATCCTCTAGATGAAATGACACTTCTACTGATTGTTTTAGCTCAGTATTTAACGTAAAGAAAGCGATCTGTTTTTCTTCTTCGTTGTAAACTGCTGCACTTTGAACGATTTTTGCGTTACCATAAAGCGTATCAATTTGCGGCACGTTGTCAAAAAATTTAAGGGCTTTGCCGCGTCCGTGCTGGCTAACCATTTGGAAAGGCCAGAAGATGGTTTGCCGTATTGCTTCCCCACCTGGTTTAGTGAAGATAGGCGCAATGACGTTAACTAATTGGGCTAAGGATGCCATTTGGACGCGGTTACAGTGGTTAATGAGCGTACACATCAATCCACTAAAAACCAATGCATCAAGTAGGGTGTATCTTTGTTCTAAGATCGGCGGCGCAACTTCAAAACGATGTTTCCCATTTTTAAAATAATCGTCCCATGGTTCGCTTTCATTTGACCAAATATTCCATTCATCAAAAGATATCATCATATCTTTTTTAGAACCAACTTTTGCTTTTGCATAATCCGCGGTTGCCACAATGGTACGAATAAAGTTTTCCATTTGTACAAATGATGCTAGATAATCAGTCGTATTTCCATTCCGGTTTTCAAAATAATGATGGCAAGAAAGGAAATCGATATGCTCATAAAGTCCTTCTAGAACCAGCCGGTCCCATTCTGGGAATGTTTGTTGCATGGAATTAGAACTCCCACAGGCAACAAGCTGAATATCGGGATCAACCCAGCGCATGATTTTAGCCGTTTCTCGTGCCTTTTTTACGTAGTCATGAGCGTCTAAATGGCAGGTCTGCCATTGACCATCCATTTCGTTACCTAAACACCATAGCTTAAAGTTGTAGGGTGCCTCACGTCCGTATTGGCGACGTAAATCGCTTAGCGTTGTACCTTTGGCTATGTTGCAGTATTCAATAAAGTAGCCAGCTTCTTGCGGCGTTCCGGTACCCATATTTACCGCTATCATGGGCTGAATTTGATACTTTTCGCACCACGTGGCAAATTCATCGATGCCGAATTGGTTGGTTTCTTTTGTCAGCCAAGCGTAATCCAAACGAACGGGACGCTCTTTTTTGGGTCCTATCCCATCGCGCCAATTATAACCAGATAAAAAGTTCCCCCCTGGATAGCGCACCGTTGTTACCCCTAGTTCGCGAACGAGTTGAGCAACATCGGAACGAAAACCATTTTCTTCCGCAGTATCATGTCCAGGTTCATAAATACCAGAATAAACTGCACGGCCCATATGTTCAACAAATGAACCATATAGAGCTAGATTCACCTGTGCAATGGTATTGTCTCGTTGAAAGAAGAATTTAATAGTTTTCATTATGAAACCTCTAGGTTTTTGTTATAAAATAGTTCTTTTTCGATGTGATCTATACGAAGAGAATCGAGTTTGTAGAATTTTTGCACGGTGAATAAGGACATGCTATAGGCGACGGCTGGAATCCAGACCATTAACGCATAAATACCTTGAATAGCGGAATGGGTTTGTTGTGTAACGTCGGCTTGGTAGCCGGATACAGCGAGTACACCGCCGACAATTGCACCAGAAAGTCCCAATGCGATTTTCAACATAAATAAGTTACCAGATGCGCAAATGCCACTGTAACGTTTACCGAATTTCCAGGCACCATAATTATCGACATCTCCAATCCACGTCCAGAGAATAGGAGCACCGATTTGGTGTATGATTGATAGTATAGTGAAATAGATAAAGAACCCTATAATGTTACTGACAGGTACGAAATAAAGGCCGATTGTCAGCAGCATAGCAAGCGCTTTGGTTAGTTTATATACAAAAACTTTATCCATTCGGTTCGTTAGGTAAGGGACAATAAATGAACCAGCTATAGCCGCAGTGACAGATAAGGCTAATAAAAAAGTATTTTGTGAATCCGGCATGTGCATGACGTATTTACCGAAGTAAATCAGCGTTGCACCTCGAACGAATGAGGGAATACAGTCCAGGAACATCGCAGCCATGCAGACAATCCATTGATCGTTTTTAATGGCATTTCGTAGCATGATGGACATTTTTATATTTGTATGATTTTGCGGTATGACGCGTTCTTTTGTTATAAAAGCACAGTACCAGAACATGATGACCGACATTACAGCAAAAATAAGGATTACCCAAAAAAAACCGACCTGTTTATTGCCGTTACCAAAATATGCAACAAGTGGTAACAGAGTAAGGGTACAAAATAAACTGGCCAATCCTGCGCCAACAAATCTATATTGTTGGCAAGACACCCGTTCCTGTGAGTTGGTAGAAATTACACCGCCCAATGAGCAATAGGGCATATTAACACCAGAATAAAGCAAAGAAAAAATTAGATACGTAATGAAAGCATAAACAACTTTAGCGGTATAATGAAAGGGCGGCGTATAAAACATTAATATACAGCTCAACGCGAAGGGTATGGAACAGCCGACGATCCAAGGACGAAAGCGTCCGTAACGCGTGATCTTTTTGTCCATATACGTGCCATACAACGGATCGAAAATGGCGTCGATAACGCGGACAATTAAAAATACCGTTGCGACTGCTCCTGGTGCAAGACCGAAAATATCTGTATAAAAGAATGATAAAAACATTGTAATTGGGTTAAACAGCATGTTACACGCTGCATCTCCTGACCCAAAGCCGCATTTTTCGAAAAAGGATAACCTTTCGTGAGCTGATTTTTTAGCCACAAACACATCCTCATCATTTTTCATGGTATTCTTTCTGTTAACAGTTAACGTTAACTATATTTATACAGCTAGTATGAATTAAGAAGGCTATCACATAATGTTTACTGTAATAAAATCGTTCGTAAAAAGAATATAATCTTTGAAAATGTCAATAGATAACAGCAAACTGTATGTTGTCTTTCAAACAGTTATTTAATAATATTTCGAATTTATTAAGCGCACGGGTTTTGAACAGCGACCGTAATTTTTCTTCTGTTGCCTGTAATCGATTCAACTTAACGTAATGTAAAACTTGTTTAGATATGATTTACAATGCGTGTGAGGTAAATATACTTTATCTAAAATATATTAATATCTTAAATGGCTTTAATATTTACGAAGCAACAAACGTTCTCTGAACAAATTGTTTCGATAAATAAGTATTGCATAATAATTTAAAATATAGATAAAAACTTTTTAAACAATTATTTCCTTAATACTTCTAAAGGTTAAAAAAATTACAATTTCCTAGCACAGGTTTTTTGGAACGGAAGAAAGTTTCAGTTTAAAGTTGGCGTAAATTGAAGTTGTGTAGTTAGATTTAAAAAGTCATTTAAAAGTTTAAGCATTACGATTTATTTTTCTTTTTAATTATCGAAAAAGAGAATTTTTATACTTAAATCGTATTAAATAAATACATTTTATAATAGGCGCTAACTTTTATCATAGTTATAAAAAAAATTTTTAATGGATAGAAAAAAAATTTAAAAGATATAATTTTAACAAACGTTTTATACCACTTTCAACCTCTTTATGCTTAAAGCCTCTCACATTTAATTTCCTCCAGTATAAGATACGTGTAAGTGAAAAAATAAAATTATGGCCACCTATTTTTCATAAGTGAGATAACAAAATGCTCTAGGTTATTTTGATCAAAAAGATAACTATCAATATGAGCGCGGTGTCCCGCTAAAAGATCGGTCTGTTTATCACCAATTAATATAGAACGATCACGGTCAATATTAAATTTTGCAATGGCTTTTTCAATCATGCCTGGGTTGGGTTTACGGTCAAAATGCTCTTTTTTATAAGATTCAAGACTACCTTGTGGATGAAAAGGACAAATAAAAAAAGCGTCAACGTGCGCTTGATAAGATTTTAGCTTCCTTTTTATCTGTTGATGAAATTGGTTTACGTCCTCTTCGGTGAAGTATCCCCTTGCTACGCCAGATTGATTGGATATCACGATAACGAGATATCCCAAAGCATTTATTCTTGCAATTGCTTCTGGTGCACCAGCGATAAAGTGTAAGTCAGAAGGGCGATAGGGGTATCCTGTGTCTTTATTAATAACTCCGTCACGATCGAGGAAAAAAGCAGGTCTACGTCTATTCACTAAGTGGCTCCATGTTTAGCACAAAAGTATTAAATTAGATCTTCCTGATCGTGTTAGTTTTTAGGCCAAAGGTTTTATGATTTTTTCTAGCTGTTATTTAATTATAAAAATATTAAAAGATAAAATAGCGGTATTCAATTAATTCCAATTAAAATTATTTTAGTTAAATCTGATAAAGATTTAAAATACAGTCTAAGTTCCATTTATAAATGAATTTCCTTGCTATCGTAGTTGTCTATTTTATTTTAAATAGAAGGCGTGTTAAACTGGAAAAATAAATCTATTAAACTTTTTAGTTTAAACAGGTGATTAATAAATTTTTCACAAGCAGAATAGATTTTAGAAAATAATTAATTCTAGGAATGATTAGATGCCTAAATATCGCTCGAAAACGTCTACTCAAGGAAGACATATGGCTGGTGCGCGCGCTTTATGGCGCGCAACGGGTATGAAAGACGGTGATTTTGAAAAACCCATTATTGCTGTAGTTAACTCATTTACACAATTTGTGCCTGGCCATGTTCATCTGAAGTCCGTTGGCGATATTGTCGCAAAAGAAATTGAGGCTGCAGGAGGTATTGCAAAGGAATTTAATACCATTGCAGTCGACGATGGTATTGCTATGGGTCATGATGGTATGCTCTATTCGCTTCCTAGTCGAGAAATAATTGCAGATTCTGTAGAGTATATGGTTAATGCGCATTGTGCGGATGCGATGGTTTGTATTTCCAATTGCGATAAAATTACTCCGGGTATGCTTATGGCTGCAATGCGTTTAAATATACCTGTTATTTTTGTCTCAGGGGGGCCAATGGAGGCTGGTAAGATCTCTGTAGCTCACAAAAAAGTTGATTTAATTGACGCGATGATTGTTGCTGCGGATGATAAGTATAACGATGCAGAAATTTCAGAGTATGAACGTTCAGCTTGTCCAACCTGTGGCTCTTGTTCAGGCATGTTTACGGCTAATTCAATGAATTGTCTGACCGAAGCTTTAGGTTTGTCTTTTCCGGGTAATGGTACTTTACTAGCCACACATCAGATAAGGAAGTCATTATTTAAGAGAGCTGGTCGTAAGATCGTAGAGCTTTGCAAGCGATATTATGAACAGGACGATCATTCTGTTTTACCGAGATCTATAGCGACTCTTCAATCGTTTGAAAATGCGATGGCATTGGATATTGCCATGGGTGGCTCAACGAATACGATATTGCATTTATTAGCCATTGCTCAAGAAGGGAACGTTTTTTTTGATCTCAAAACTATAGATAAGTTATCTTTGCGAATTCCTCAGTTGTGTAAAGTGGCCCCAAATACTCGAGATTATCATGTAGAGGATGTGCATAGAGCAGGAGGAGTCTTTGCTATTTTGGGTGAATTAGCGAGGGAGAACTTGCTCAATCTTGATGTGCTAACTATTCATTCATCTTCGATGGGAAAGGCAATTGAACAATGGGATATAAAACAAACCAAGGATAATTCAGTTTTAGAATTTTATAAGGCTGGTCCAGGTGGATTGAAAACAACGCATGGTTTTAGTCAAAATTGTTTTTGGCAAAGCTTGGACACAGATCGTGAAAAAGGTTGTGTTCGAAATATTGACCACGCTTATTCGCAAGATGGCGGCTTAGCTGTGCTTTATGGTAATATTGCTATAAACGGTTGTGTGGTTAAAACAGCAGGCGTTGATAAATCTATATTGTCTTTCGAAGGCAAAGCAAAAGTTTTTGAAAGCCAAGAAAGTGCAGTCGAAGGCATTCTCCACGATCAAATACAACCGGGCGATATTGTGGTGATACGCTATGAAGGACCCAAAGGAGGTCCAGGTATGCAAGAAATGCTCTATCCAACCAGTTATCTAAAATCAAAACATTTGGGCAAACAATGTGCCTTGTTAACGGATGGTCGTTTTTCAGGGGGAACTTCTGGGTTATCAATCGGTCACGTTTCGCCAGAAGCAGCTTCCGGGGGAACGATTGGATTGGTTCAGGATGGAGATCGTATTGTAATTGACATTGAAAAACGTTCAATTCATCTCAATGTATTGCCTGAAGAATTAATGAAAAGGCGTCAAGAACAAGATAAAAAAGGTTGGAAACCAGACCAACCTCGTTCTCGAAAGGTTAGTATCGCTCTTAAAGCTTATGCAATGATGGCTACAAGTGCTGATAAAGGTGCAGTTCGAGATAAAACTTTGTTTACGTCTTAGATGGATCAAAGACGGTTGGGAAACCGGGTATAGTCAATTACAATATATATTATTGAGTAATTTCATTTTTAGATTACTTTCAAAATAATATATGAAATCATAAGTTTGAAGGTGAGTCTATAACGTCTCACCACAAATGGTTTATCTAAAAAATTAAAAAAGAGGTAAACGGATATTATAAAATTTACATGTAAACTATAAAAAACTTTATATATTAGATATAATTAAGAACAATGGCATATTATTTTATAATTATTCCTATAGGTCTTTTTACGGATACTGTTCAATAATAATGGCGTCCCGTACGGGAGTCGAACCCGTGTTGCCGCCGTGAAAGGGCGATGTCCTAGGCCTCTAGACGAACGGGACAGAGGCAATGACGCTCTTAATACACGCCCGTCATTCTTTGGTCAAGAATTAAAATAAATTTTTCAAAAATAAAAGAAGTTTGATTGTCACTACAATGCGTCAGATACAAAAATTTTTTATAAAAGTGGGACTATTTACGATTGTATATTGCAGTTAGTTACATTGTGGTTCGCTAAATGCTCTTTCAATTGACGAGTTCAAAATATCACGTTTTATTATTCGCAACATAAATAGGATCAAAATAAATTTTAGTATTCCGTATGAGAGTCGCCCTTTATTGCTGTTATAATAAAGTATAAATATTCTTTGAATTAATTATTATAAAGATATTAACAATCTCTTTATAATAACTTTCATTGCCTATACATCACTTCAAAATTATTTCGGCACTGCATGGATATAGGTATAGTTTAGAACCTTACAGATATGTGCTTGTAAACAGTGAAAATAAATTAAAATTGATACATGATATTCAATAAGACCCCTGCTTGTTAAGAGGGGGTTAGACATAACGGAGAAACTTTATCCGCTTAAGCGTATTGCTTTTGTT
>NZ_CAWUGZ010000036.1:0-34511 GCF_963921845.1 Commensalibacter sp. Nvir
TATGTATATTATAAGCCCAGGGTCTAAAAATAGGTCGAATAGTATGAACATATCAACTTTTTTATTATTTCTTGTATAGAATGTAACTTCATCAGGAAATATTACACATGAACCTTTCGCAGGCAAAATGAGGGGAGTATCAAATTTGGCATACGAATAGTATGTATGATCAACAACAAAATAGATTTCGTGTATCGCTTCCGATTTGTCTTTTTTGTTGACTAAAGTTATTTCACTAATTTTTGTAGTTTCTCCTAAATTGGAAGATATCCTACACCTATTTGAGATACTTGTTCCTATTTTTTGCCAATAAAAATAATAAGCTAATAAATTTATTGGAACTGTTATGAAGATGGTTTTAATTATATCAATAATTGAGGTCATACTCTTTTATCCTGTTTGTTCCGAAACTTTGTTTTAGAAACGTACTACATGATTTATGAGTTTTTATATCGCTATGCCTTGATTAATTTGTGATTGTATCGATCGACGAATCTCTATTTGTTAATTTGTTAGCAGTTTTATATTAAAATTCATGACATTTTATATTAGGTCAGGCAATTTATATTTTTAGGTTGCGCTAACAAACTGGAATGAAACTGTACCCTGTTTTATTTTGAATACGTAAAACTCTCCTTATTCAAAGAATGCCTATTTTTAGAGTGTGTATTTTTTTAGAAAAACAAACTATCTAACTCTCTGTTTTTTGTTTTTTGCTTGACCAGTCTTTTTTCGCTAATTGCATTTTTTTGGTGATGCCTTTAGGATAATAAGAAACCATCTAGTTGGCATACCTATCTTTTTTGGAGAGTCATGAATAAAATTTATTTGCTATAAAAATTGTATCGGTTTGTGGATAATTTGCCATCGTCAAAATCTTATTCGGCAACATTTCAACATCGCCATTACTTAAAGCAGAACAATGTTGTATTAAGAATATGTCGTCCATGGGTTTAAGTTTTATATACTATATGAGTATTAAATATGTGTATCATATATATATCGTTTCCAAAAAATAATGAAAAATTAAAATTAAAAATTACAAATCTTCTCTATCTTTAAAATAATCCTTAACGAATTCTAAACCTTTTAAAGTAATTTGAAAACCATTTTTGATATTATAAGCATACCCTTGAGCAATAAAATTATTCTTATGTTTTCGATTGGATTTTAGATTCCGTACAAGTTGAGGAAAACGCGTTTCGCCACGATCCGCTGAACTGTTCGTTTTGCTTGTAGGAGAAACAATATAATGAGGCAATTCTTCGATTAATTCAGACGTCATGATGATGCCTGCAGGTTTTGCCGCCATAATTAATAAGGCGTATTTCCATAAATCATGGCGAAGGTCAATTGCTATTCGTTGTTTTTTACTGGGAATGAGTGTTTGTAATTTGGCGTCTGGCAATTGCCTTTCAACCTCTTTAATATCTTGGGCTAGAGGTAAATTTTCTGGGGTAACCCCACTAATTTGCAACATGAGCTGCCTTATTTTTTTTCCTACCTCATAGTGCGTATGAAAAGCATGTTTTTTTGAAACACGATTATCTCGCCGTAGCTTTTCTTCCGTTTGAGTTACACGAAAAATATTGGCTGCCAACTCTGTATATCCCATATGATCCAATAAAGGTTCTTTATCGGGAAGGTTTCTTTTTTTCTTGAGCGAAGCAATATCGTGGTTATATAGCCCTAGATACCCTTTGTTGTAAAAGGTAGAAAAATCTTGATTATTTTGAATTCCTGATTGTTGAGCAGCAGAAGCTAATTCCTTATGATGGGCTTTAATTAAATTACGGGTTTGAAGACGTTTTTGATCCTCTTCTCTTTTTTGCTTCAATGCTTTTTCGTAAAGCTCGTGTCTGCGGGTTTGAATAGCAAAATAAGTATGAGCAAAGGCAATAGCTGGTTTTTTTGGATTACTGTTTTGAGCAACCAAATAAGCAGCATAGCGAGAAAGTTTAATATCTTTGCTATTTTGTTTTTTCTTTTTATTATTTAAAATAATTTCTTGAAAATAGTTTTCAGGATTTTCGTTATAATTGCGGCAAGCCTCTTGGGCTTTTTCTATGCAAACCATAAAATCATCCCAGCGCTTATAACCAAATAATTTTTGCAAATCGCGAGCATACCAGAATTCAACACCATTGGAATCAACATGAACTTTTTCTTCAAACGCATTCATAAGGTTATTAAGTTGATCGTCTTTCATGTTAATTTCCTTTATGCAAGAAACGTTTATCATCAAATCCAGCTCAGTTTATTTTTTGTAATAGATTAATTTTAATGGCAGTTTAATTTTGTTGTATAAGTTTTGCTGAGGGTTTAATTCAGGACAGATATAATTAAGGGTATCTATCTATATCCGTGATTTACAAAAAACCTTACTCAATTCAATATTTTGATCGTATAAACCCGAATAAGATCACTAAATTCTTATAGAAGGAAAAGAAGTCAGAGAGGTAAGGAATATTATAACCATATAGTGATGAAAGTCAAAATATCAATAGATTACAACTAGTTAGACGATGACTTTTCAAAAGTAATATCTCCTTAGTTTTTTTGCATTTTAAATTTTTTTAGTGTATGAACTCTATTAAAAATAAATATGTTTTTGGATAGCAGACGTTAATATTTTAATTTTTTTTTATTAAGGGCGAATAAAAAAATCATCAAACGTGCATACAATTTTTTGAAATTGATACGGGTGTCCGTCTATTTCAAAACAAAAATGTAAAGATTTGGATAACGACTAAATGAGTTACGCAGTTAAAGAAATATTCCTTACGTTGCAAGGTGAAGGGATGCATGCCGGTCGTACGGCTGTGTTTTGTCGTTTTTCTGGATGTAACCTTTGGTCTGGTCAAGAAAAAGATCGTGCGACATCTCTTTGTAAATTTTGCGATACCGATTTTGTAGGTACAAATGGTTTAGGTGGGGGTAGGTTTGAAAATGAACAGACTCTTTCCGAAGCGATAGAATTGTGCTGGGGAAAACAAAAAACGCGTTATCGTTTTGTTGTTTTTACAGGAGGTGAACCGTTATTACAGCTTGATCATGCATTAATTCAATGTTTGAAACAAAAGGGTTTTTACATTGCGCTTGAGACCAACGGTACCTTTAAGGTTCCTGAAGGCGTTGATTGGATATGCGTGAGTCCAAAAGCAGGAGCCAAACTGATTCAACGTTCAGGCGATGAATTAAAATTAGTTTTTCCGCAACAAGATCTGGACCCAAAGGATTTCACTCAGTTACCTTTTACGTATTTTCGTTTACAACCTAAAGATAATTGTTATAAACAAAAGAATTTGCAGCTAGCAATTGCTTATTGTCAACACTATCCTATATGGCAGTTGTCATTGCAAACGCATAAATTGATTGGAATTGTCTAAATGTCAAGCGCTATGCTTTTTTCTTCTGAAAAGGCTTTGGTTTTGTTTTCTGGCGGTCAAGATTCGGCGACGTGTCTTGCATGGGCATTGCAACATTTTGAAAAAGTAGAGACCATTGGGTTTGACTATGGTCAAAGGCATTCTGTTGAGTTGCAGTGTCGAACGGTCGTCCGTCAAAAGATATGCGAAGTTGATTCAAGATGGTTAGAACGTTTAGGAAACGATCATCTTTTGAAATTGGGAGATTTTGGGTCAATTTCAGAAACGGCATTAACCAGAGAGAAAGCCATTGAATGGGATAAACAAGGGTTACCCACTACGTTTGTACCTGGTCGTAATCTGTTATTTTTAACGTATGCTGCTATTGTTGCCGATAGACGTTGTTTAAAACATCTTATTGGGGGTATGTGTGAAACGGATTACTCAGGGTATCCAGATTGCAGAGACGACACGTTGAAAGCTTTACAAGTCGCTATTAATTTGGGAATGAATAATCGTTTTGTGTTGCATACGCCGTTAATGTGGTTAAGTAAGGCGGATGAGTGGAAGATGGCAGAGGAGCTAGGTGGCCAATCCTTAGTCGAACTTATTAATAAAGAAACACACAGTTGTTATTTGGGAGAGCGTAGCCAATACCATGAATGGGGTTTTGGATGCGGTCAATGTCCAGCATGTAAATTAAGAAAACAGGGCTGGGAAACGTACAAAGCAATAAAAGGAAATTAAGTGCTAGAATTAGTATTTACACGTCGTTATTCGATGGGTCATCGATTGATACATGGAGCGAATGGAATCTGTGCGACTCCTCATGGTCATAATGAAGAAGTAACTGTTTATTTAAGATCCCTTGATCCTCAACCGTTAGATGGAGGTGAAAACGTCGTTATTCCTTTTTATTATGCTAAATTAATGTGGCATCGTTTTATTGATCGTTCGGTTGATCATGCATTTCAGCTGGCTGAAAATGATCCAATTATTCATTGGTTTGTTGAGCACGAGCCAGCACGTGTTCCGCATTTGATGATTACTCCAGGCGATCCAACTACTGAATTAATGGCCTGTCTTTATATGGTTAAAGTAAATAGTTTTCTTACTTCTGAAAATATAGGTCTCAAGTGTGATAAAATATCAATTAAGGAAACGCCTACGAATACCGTTACATTTACAGGAGATCCTTTGCCTTTTATTCCTTGCAAACGTCCTCCAGAAAAATGTTGGTGGCATCGTGCGGATATGAGCATTTCTGATTTCGACCAGTAAAGCGAGTACTAAACAGCTGGGATGTAATCCCAGCTGTTTGACATAATCAGCAAATCATTTTAAAAAGTCAAAAGTGTTTTAATAAAATTTATACATAAATCCAGTTTTATAGCCTACAAAGTAAAACGTATTTTATGAAGACGGGCAGTAAAAACTGCTGGGTATATAGGTATTTTAGTTTTTTTCTATATGCTCTTAAAAATTACGTGAATTTTTTTGCAGTTAGGTTTTAGTAGATAAAAGTCTGGCTTGTTTAATTCTGTAAAATTATAAACAATTGAAGCTATTTCATTAAATTAATCCAGTAAATCACCGATTAAAAAAACTAAAGCAATCAATAGTCCAGCGTTGCGATTAGACTTAAACAGTTTGAGGCAATGTTGTGGATTATGAATATTCAGTTGGTAAACTTGATAGAAGAAATGAAGCGCTGGTAAAAACAAGACGAACAACGTCCAATAGTTTGATTTGTTCAAATAAAGGGTTAACGAAAGGCATAAGAGACACAAAAAAAACTGTACACCTACAAAAATTTTGCCCCATTGACCAGCCCATCGTGCGGTTGAATGTATGCCGACCCGTTGATCGTCTTCTATATCTTGATAACTATAAATTGTGTCGAAACCAATTTGCCAGAATATAGTTGCGCTATACAAAGCTGCTTGTGCCCAAGAGCAATATCCTGCTGTTGCTGCGTACCCTAAAGGGGCACCAAAACCAAAAGTAAATCCTAATATAAGCTGAGGCCAAATAAAAAAACGTTTAGTAGTAGGATAAAGAGCAACCAAAATTAGAGAAAAAGCCCCTAAAATCCAGGCTAGTTTGTTAAGCTGTAATAAAATTAGCAGACCAACAATTAAAAGAAAGAGTAAAAAAAAGAGGGCGTGTTTAAAAGAGATAACGCCACTCGCAATAGGTCTGTGCTTGGTTCGAGCCACTTGTTTATCAATGTTACGATCCCAGAGATCATTGATCACACACCCCGCCCCACGCATAATGAGACTACCAAGGGCAAAAAGAATGATGAGGCGTGTACGCTCAACAACAGCAATAGAATGCGGTAATAAAATACCCCATAAGCTCGGCAAAAATAACAGCCACGTGCCGATAGGCCTATCTAAACGACATAGCAACGCGTAGGCTTGCCAAGAGCAGGGTAAATAACGTATCCAAGTCGAGCTAATGTTTATGTCAGATAATGAGGGATGTTGGTTCAAAATATAACCTGAAAATTTAAAGGTGTATCTTTTGCAATTTTAGTTAAGATTCTTTACTTTATATTTATCAATACTGAATTTTTTTTTAAAAAAGCAACTTTTTAGCAATGGGTTATCCATAATGTCTTTTACGCCACGTATCTTTTGGGATCAAGACACTAATTCTCCCCTAGGGTCTGGAGAGCACAATGAGATGTCTGCCGCAATTTTTCACTATTTATTTGTGGTGTTAAGATTAAAATCAGGGGATGAGGTCTTGCTGTTTAACGAAAGGGATGGTGAATGGTCCGCCATCATTCATCAAACGGCCAAAAATAAAAGTAATTTTAAGGTTAAATACCAGATAAGAAAACCGCTAAAAATTAAAGGGCCCACTTTGGTTCTTTCTCCTTTGAAAAAGAGCGCTATGGATATATCCATTCGGATGGCAACGGAGCTTGGCGTTCAGTGTATACAACCTATACAAATGCTGAGAACGAACAGCCATTACATTAAAGAAGAAAGATTTCGTTCTATTGCTATTGAAGCCGCTGAGCAAAGTGGTCGTTTAAGTGTCCCTGAAATAAAACCTCTTGCGTCTTTGTCCAAATTTTGCGAAAATTGGCCTAGAAACAAAACGTTGTGGGTTGCTGTTGAACGCTTTAAAGACAAACAACATAATATAGATAGCAATTCCGAAAATTATTGTGCTGATGACGGCATATTGATTGGACCTGAAGGAGGATTCGATCCCCATGAACTTCAAAAACTCCTACTCTACCCATTTATACGCCCCTTTTCTTTAGGAAACTTGATTTTAAAAGCTGAAACCGCGGTCGTGGTTTCGCTTGCAAGATGGTTTCCTTTTGTGAGTGCCTAAGTCTTGCAATTTTGCAGTCCCCGCATTGTTCATTTGAGATAGATGTTTATATGACCAGTACCCTTGATCAAGATCAAACCCCGATTACCTCTTTAAATCAATTAGCCGATTATTTGGCATTGGGCTGTAAACCGATCGAAGAATGGCGGATCGGGACAGAACATGAAAAATTTGGCTTTAATCTAATACCCGATCGAGAAAATTATTTGCTTTCGCCGCCTTATAGTCCTCATGGAATAAAAGAAATTTTGTCACAACTGCAGGACCTTCATCCTCATTGGCAAGGGGTCTATGATGAAGAAAACCTTATTGGATTGATTGCAGATTATGGGGCTATTTCACTAGAACCGGCAGGTCAGTTTGAGTTATCCGGAGCAGCCGTAGCCAACTTACATGAGACTAAGCGGGAGATGCTTTCGCATTTTAAAGATATTCATAGTGTGGTTGACCCTTTGCACTTAGCTTTTGCACCTTTAGGATTTCATCCTTTTGCAAAAAGGGAACAAATGCCTTGGATGCCTAAAAGAAGATATAAGATTATGAAAGCTTATATGCCTAAAGTTGGGAAGTTAGGCTTAGACATGATGACCAGAACCTGTACAGTACAGGTTAATTTAGATTTTGCATCTCAAGAAGATATGGCACGTAAAATGCGTGTTTCTTTAGCTTTGCAACCTCTGGCCACAGCTCTTTTTGCGAATTCACCTTTTTACGAAGGTAAACCTTGTGAGTATCAGTCTATGCGCTCCTTTGTATGGACGGATACGGACAATCAGCGTTGTGGCATGCCAGAATGTATCTTTGCTTCTGATTTTGGATTTGAAAATTACGTTGAATGGCTGTTAGATGTTCCAATGTATTTTGTCATGCGTGGCGACAAAATGATTGATGTGGCGGGTGCTTCTTTTCGTGATTGGCTCAAAGGGAATCCTCCCGATGGTATTAAGGATAAAGCACCAACAATGGGTGATTTCAAAAATCATGTCACAGTTGCTTTTCCCGATGTAAGGTTAAAACAGTATATAGAGATGAGAGGTGCGGACGCAGGCTCTCCTGAAATGATGATGGCGCTATCAGCTTTTTGGACGGGATTGCTTTACGACCCCAACTGTCTTTTGGAAGTTGAATCTTTGGTCAAACAACACCCTTGGTCTGCTTATGTACAATTGAGGCCACAAGTATGCAAGAATGGGTTGTCTGTAAAGTTAGGTAATGAAAATTTGCGTGCGTTTGGAAAAAAGATTCTTCAACTCGCACTAGAAGGACTGCAAAAACGTAAACAATTAAATGAAAAAAACGAGGACGAACAAATCTACCTTGCACCGTTACAGGCAATTGTGGATGGAGCACCTAATCAGGCGGAGCAGTGGCTGCATCGTTATCAAACAGCGTGGAATGGTGACTTAAGTCACATTGTTCAAGAAGCGCGTATTTAAGTTCAGGTATATGTATTAATTGGTTATGTCGCTGTTCGTTTTTTAAATCATACTTTAACCCTATTGTAGTTTCATTGGATGTGAATAAGTGATCTAATATAAAATTAGTGTTATGTAGTTGAAATTATGACATTTATTACTTTTATTTTTTATTGTTCAAATAAAATATTCGTTACTTAGTTACCAAAAATAATTTAAGAAATAAGTACTATGATACAGGCTGTGTAAAATTTTTTGGTTTGTTGTAAGGATAGAGTTATGTCGTTAAATAATTTTGAATTTTATAATCCAACCCGTATCGTTTTCGGCAAAGATACCATCAAAAGACTGAACGATTTAATTCCTGAGACCGCAAAAGTTTTAATTATTATTGGTGGAGGAAGCGTACGTAAAAATGGCACCTTAACCGAGGTTGAAGAAGCGCTTAATCCTAGACAGTACGAAATTTTTGAAGGAATTGAACCCAATCCCATATTCGAAACCTGCATGAAAGCGGTCGAGAAGATAAAAGAAGGAAAGTTTGATTTTGCTTTGGGTGTAGGCGGTGGTTCGGTTATGGATGCGACTAAATTTATTGCTGCGGCCGTAATGTATTCGGGGAACTGTTGGGAAATTGTCGAAAGCAAGGGAAAAAACATTCAACACGTTATTCCATTTGGATTTTTGGCAACGCTACCGGCAACAGGTTCTGAAATGAATAAAAACTCAGTTATTTCTCGTCGAGAAACGGCGGACAAGATAGGAATTGCCAACCCACTCCTTTATCCAATTTTTTCTATCCTTGACCCCACAAAAACCATGACGTTACCAAAGCATCAAATTGCAAATGGTTTAGCTGATTCTTTTGTACACGTTACAGAGCAGTATATTACGTATGATATTCATGCTAGCGTACAGGATCGTTTTGCCGAAGGGTTATTGCTTACATTAATTGAAGAGGGTACAGAAACATTCAAGCATCCTGAAGAGTATCAATCTCGTGCGAACTTTGTTTGGGCTGCAACCTTAGCTTTGAATGGCCTACTTGCAACGGGCGTACCTACCGATTGGGCAACGCATATGATTGGACATGAATTAACTATATTATACGGTATTGATCACGGACGCTCATTAGCCATTATTTTGCCAGCATTGCTAAATGAAATGCGAGAGGATAAAAAAAGCAAGTTGTTACAATATGGTCGGAGAGTATGGGGATTAAAGGGGTCTGACGAAAATGCAATTATCGATCAGGCTATTGAAAAAACGAGAGAATTCTTTGAAAGTTTGGGCATAAAAACACATTTAAGGGACTATACGCAAGATGACCACGTTGTTGAAAAAGTTCTTGAGCAATTAAGAAGACACCATCTGACTGCTTTGGGAGAAAGAAAAAATATTACTCTTGAAGTAAGTAGAAGAATTTTACAGGCAAGCCTTTAATCGATAATCGTGATAAGAAGTCGTTGGTAAAAAATGAACGAAAGACTTGATGTATGCATTTAAGATATGGTTTGAAAACAGTTATAATAATAAGCCTAGCATGTTTTTGCATTTTTTCTCAAAAGACAAAGGCACAGAATGTAGACTCTGCGGCTTCTTTTGCTAATGCAAGTTCTTCGATTGTTCGTGCATTTCCTTTGAAACCTGATGAGCAAGCCTGGGTCAATCAAGCTCAGAATTGGATCAATGCACTCACCACTCTTAGGGCTAGATTCCAACAAATTGCTTTTGATAACCGAAGCAGCACAGGAACGGTTTGGATCAAAAGGCCTGGTCGTATTCGTTTCGAGTATAATAAACCTAGCCAAATTGTATTAGTGGCTAATCATGGTAAAATGGTTTTTCATGATGGTGAAGTTGATCAAACTACCACTATACCTTTGGATCAAAATCCTTTAGGTTTACTTCTAAACCCTCAGTTGAGTTTTACAGGAAGTGTAACTATAACCAATTTTAGCACAAATGATCGTGGTTTATTTCAGATTACGCTCGTTCGAACCCTATCGCCTTCTGAGGGTAATTTGACATTAATTTTCAATCAAACCCCTTTATTTTTGAAGGCTTGGCAGGTCGTGGATGCTCAGGGACACAAGACGCAGGTGGATTTATATGATCTTAACCCTGATATTTCTATAAAAGAAAATATATTTAAATTAGATTTTAACGATTAAAGGGAATGGTTTTTTTATTGTTTACTCAATTCAAGTGCTTTTTGATAAACGATTTTTTTAGGTAAATGGTTGGCTTTGGCAATCGCGTTAGAAGCATCTTTTACGGACATAATGGTCAATGCATCCATAATTTGTTTTTTAAGATCGTCATCATTGTATTCTGAGAGCTGTAAATTTGGACCAAGTAAAACCGTGAGTTCGCCTCGAGCAGGATTTGATGAATAATGATTGCTTAATTCTTTTAATGTACCCCTTTGGACGTCTTCAAATTTTTTAGTGAGTTCCCTTGCTACGGCAGCTTGTCTATCCTCTCCGAAAACGATAGATAAATCTTCTAGCATCTCGGTCAAACGGTGTGGGGCTTCATGCCAAATAAATGTTGTTTGTAATCCAACATGTTCTGCACCTTTTAACAATCCAAAGGCCGTCTGTCTTGCTTGAGATTTTGTGGGAGGAAAGCCAACAAACATATAGGGGTAAGGTGGTAGACCCGATAAAGTAAGTGCCATAATGGCAGCATTTGGACCAGGTATTGCCGTTACGTCATAATTTTTCTCAATAACAGCTCTTACCAACCGATACCCTGGATCAGATAAAAGAGGTGTCCCTGCATCAGAAACCAAGGCAATTTTTTTTCCTTGTTTTAAATCCATTAAAATCCGATTTATACGTTGACTTTCATTATGTTCATGAAGGCTTTCCATTTTTAATGTTATGCTATAGGCTGAAAGAAGTTTTGCTGTAATTCGTGTATCTTCACACAGTAATAAATCGACAGTTTTTAACGTTTCTTTAGCTCTAAGGCTAAAATCATTTAAATTACCAATAGGCGTAGAAATGAGGATAAGCTCTCCAATAGAGGAGTGAGGTTTTGTATTTATCATTAAATCTCCGTGTTTTGATTTGAGTATATCGAATTTTTGGCTTTCATGTTATCTATAATGTAACCAAATAGGCCCAGGTTTTATGTTGAGGAGCGTCGAGGTGTTTAAAAAGCGAACATATTCAATCGGAAGTATTTTTTGTCATCGCGTGACAGCTAGAAATTGGTTTACTATCAACATCTGCTTATTTCTTTTTATTTTGGCATCCTGTTCAACTCGTACCACCAATGAAACACACCCACCTATTATTTCGGGTGAAGAAAACCAGAAAATTATAACGAATGGAGAGCAAAAGATAGGTTTGTTGTTACCATTAAGTGGTAGAAATGGTGCATTGGGTCAAAACATGCTTAATGCAGCAAAATTGGCTTTGAAGGATACCCCCTCTCCTACCCTAGACGTTCAAGATACTCAACAAGTCGGTGGAGCTATCGAGGCTGCACGTCGGGCGCTTGCGTCTGGCGACGCCATTATTTTGGGTCCTCTAACGGCTAAAAGTACCACAGAAGCAGCTTCAGTTGTTTCTATGAAAGTGCCGCTACTTGCCTATACCAGTGATGTGAACGTTGCGGGTCCTAAGGTTTGGGTTTTTGGTTTAACACCTGAACAACAAGTGATGACTATGGTTCTCTTAGCAAAGCAAAATGGTAAAACCAAATTTGCAGGATTTTTCTCGGATAATGCCTTAGGTCACGCTATGGCTGATGGACTCATCAACGCTTGCTCAAAATTGAATTTGATGCAGCCTAATATTGTTTACCACGATGCTACAAAAGAAGATATCGTGCAAAAATTAAAAATACTTTCTGAATACGATAGGCGTGTAAATCTTCAAGAAACTCGCCATGCACAACAAACACCAGGTGAGGATAAGAATTCTGCTTTAAATACAAGCAATGATGATCTTTTGAATCAATTAGCTCCTACTGAACGTGCTGATAAACCAACAGATACGTTAGCTAAAGTCAGTGAAGATTCCATTCCATTTGATGCTTTGTTGCTTTCAGATACAGGATTGCAATTGCAGTCTGTTATTGAGGCGTTAAGTGAAGCAAAAATTTCTTCTCAGCAAGTTCAAATTATGGGGCCAGCCCTTTGGGCAGCGTTTGCAGGCAAGCTTAAAAAATTAGAAAATGCTTGGTATGCGGCACCTGATCCAAATAAACGTCAAGGGTTTGTAAATCAGTATATGGCTTCTTATGGTCAGGCACCTAAGCAATTATCCGATTTAGCCTATGATACTGCAGCGTTAGCTAAATTCTTAAATCAAAGAGGTGGATATACACTAGAAAATTTAACCCGTGCAGATGGTTTTGATGGTGTGGATGGTTTATTTGTTCTTAAAGCTGATGGACATGTAAAACGTGATTTACAGATATTTCAAATACAATCTACAGGCGGTGCGAAAATGCTTCCTGTTAATGTAAATAGTTCGTCAGATGTACAGAATAAAATTTCTCATTAACGGATAATGTATATTACAAGCTGTGCGTTTGATTGGTTCGTTGCACGGCTATTTTAAAAATAATTATCTATGATGGAATAGTATGCTTAATTTTAAATAAATTTATTTAAAATTAATTGTAAGGATCACTTATGGCTTTGAAAAAGTTCTTTTTGAATCGTCTGTAATATATGAAGGATGGTAAAATCTATAAAATCAAAGCGCGTAGCGGGTGTTAGAAAAAAATATATTTTGGAAAAATAAACTGGCTTACTTATTTATGTAAGTTAAGTACGGATCACTATTAGATCAGTATCATTCATGAGCGTTTTAGGTAAAGTAAGTTGCTGACGTAGCCATCATGCGTCATAATAAAATTATGTGTAATTACTTTTCCTCAGTAGTAATACACAAACTTTTAATTAAATCATTTATAAGATTTTTTTTTAAACAAATGGTGTCGGTCAAATTTTTATTGATTATATTTAAGTAATTTTCACTTTTCTTTCATAGCGTATACGTGATTTTGCGCTATATATACAAAATAAAAACCAATCCAAAGGTATATTTGCTTTCAATATGTTGAATTCATTCAGTATCTTAGTGATAAAATTTATTTGGCCAACGCTTGTGAAGCCATAACCATTGTTCAGGATTTTTTCTAATCCATTTTTCCAAAGTATCGTTGATCACTTGGGTTAATTTTCTGATATTTTCAGGCTTATTTTGATTAAACGACGTGTAGTCAATAGGAGGTTCAACAACAATACGTAACCGCGCGGGTCCTAAACGTTCAACATAGCCAGGTATAATAGGGCATTGGAGACGAAGAGCAAGGCTGGCGACTGCAGACGACGTCATAGCAGGTTGGCCAAAAAATTGGAGTTCTACCCCATCATTCATTTTTTGGTCGCTTAAAACACCGAGCCGATTACCTTGCAAAACGTGTTTTAAGGCTTGTCTGGCTCCTGTTGCTCCTTTAGGAAACATAGGAATTTCCCCCCCCATGGCTTCATAGCGTAAGTGTAAGATTAATTGATTAACATAGGGGTTGCTCGCTGCGCGAAAAAAAGAAGAAAAAGGCATACCGTAACGTGCAACGCCCGGCGGAAGCATTTCCCAATTGCCAATATGACCAGAGAAAAATAGTACAGCTCCGTTTTTTTTGGCGTGTTCAGTTAAATAATTTGAACCTATAATTTCCCATCCTGCGCCTTCTGTGGTGTTTTCTTGCAGTTGGTTTATATGGGGAAATTCGCACACTATACGGCCAAGATGTTCCCAAATTTTTTTAATCATTAGTTTGCGTTCACAAGCAGATAACTCAGGCATAGCTAAAAGTAAATTTTTATCAGCAATTTCTGATTGCGGTAAAAAAGGACCTATAGTACGACAAATCCAGCCGCCAAGATTAGAAGCTTGTTCAGGTGTGAGCAATCGACAAAAATGAATACAAATTTTAGCGAGAACATATTCAATAAAATACAAACCATGCCGATAAGAAAATAGCGTTTTTTTTAACTTGAAATTTAACATAGTATACGAGTGTATAAAAACTTTTTAAAGTTTGGTCTAGCTAATTACTTTATAATATTCAAAGAGCATTTTAAAGACATACTGTGAAACATACTCGTTATCAAAGTCTTCAAAGTGATTATTTTAACGGTTGTCAATTTTTCAATCCTGGTTCTTCAAATAAAACAGGATGTTTAAACGTAGTTAATCGTTTAAACATGTTAATTCAACTAGCGAGTAGGTCGTGGTCTGGTTTTATGCCTTAAGCAGCATTCATTCATCCATCCGAATGAAAAAGAGGCAGAGTTTGAGGTAAGTATAGTTGGACATGCCAGTGTTTTGATACAACTCGAAGAAAAAAATATTTTAGTTGATTTCCTTTGGTCTACTTGAATAGGTCCTTTCTTTTTTTTAAAGAAAAAAAGAGTTAGTCCACCAGGTATTCCTTTTTCTAAGCTTCTGCCTATTGATGCAGTATTAATTACGCATACCCATTACGATCATATGGATTTTCCACTTTACGAAAATTATTTAAACGGCATCATCCAATCTTCTTAACTTCATTAAGGAATGATACTATTTTAAAAAGAGAGTATTTCTTCTAAATTAATGTTCGATCCATGGATTGGTTTGAAGAGTTTGCTTTAGGAGATCGTTTGAAAATTACATTATGGCCAGCGTTTCACCGTTCAGGTAGAGGTGTAAACTATTGCAATCACGCTCTATGGGGTGGGTTTGTTCTTTCTACTAATTAACAGAGTGTATATTAGGTGGGTGACACAGGTTACGATAATGGCTCTATTTTTAAAAAAATAAAATTCATTTATCCTGGGTTGGACTTAGCGATTATTAATATAGGATCGTGTCATTTAAACTCTTTGTTCCACACCTATAATATTAACTCAGAAAAATCCGTAAAAATCCTTCAAGATTGTGGTGCGTTGCAAGCTTTGGGCATACATTGGGTACATTTTTGTTGAGCGAAGCAGAGGTATCTGCTCCTGTTCATCGTCTTTATGCTGCATTACGAAATTCATGGTTGCCAATTAATCAATTCATTTCCTTAAAGCCTGGGAAAGTTTGGCAATTAACCAAAAATAGTTTACCGTATTTTTGATTGGACGAAGCAATGGACTATTTTGTTAATTAATTTATGAACCTTCGTTTTGTAATAAGGTATTTATCTTAGTAAGAGCACGATCGTCGTCCCAACGCAAATGGACGTCTAAGGCTGTAATTTTTGATTTAAGTATTTCAGGCAGTTTTACGTAATCTTTTGGTGTGGTTACTAAAGGAAGATCAAGACGTCTCTTAAGGGTTAATAGTTTTTTGAAATCTTTATTGCGATAGTTATAATGGTCAGGAAAGCTTAGGCTGTGAGCAAGAGTAAGTCCATTAGCGCGAAGGGCTTGAAAAAATTTTTTTGGTCTTCCAATTCCTGCAAAAGCAATAACGGATTGATGTTTAAAGTGTTTTATTTTTTCATCCATTTCTAAAGCTGCATGAAAAACAGGGAGTGAACTGGGCAATAGCGGTAAAATTTGTTGTTCATCTTTATCAATACAAATACAGACTTTTGCACGCAATACCCCATGACAAAGCTTTTCTCGACAGGGTCCTGCGGGTAAACAGAGTTGATTCCCAAAGCCCCTCGTACCATCGAGTATTAAAATAGGTAAGTCTTGGTAAAGCGTAGGATTTTGAAACCCATCATCCATTATTAATAGCTCAGCACCGTGTTGAATTGCTTTTTGAGCTGAGTCAAAGCGATTGCTTCCTATCCACGTGTCCCCAATTTGCGACAGTAATAAAGCCTCATCGCCAACGTCGTTAAAGGTATGAATGTTAGAGTTGACTTTAAAAGGTATTGGTTGCTTTTTCTTTTTTTTATAGCCCCTGGTTAAGAAGGCGATGTGTATTCCTTGATTTTTATAAAAGGAACCGATTTCCAAAGCCAATATAGTTTTTCCTGTTCCCCCTACCGTTAGGTTACCACAGCAAATTACAGGCACTTCGACTTTCGGTTTTGTTTTTGAAACTCTATATTGCGTGATGCAAGAGGTTAAGCAAGATAGAGGAAATAGAATTTTTGCTATGATGTTGGGTGGGTTCTTGTACCAAAATGACGGTGCTTTCATGAAGGTTTTGCTCTAATCGTAAGAAGCGTTCGGCTGATTTTTTCCAGAAATTGATTTTGGGTCGATACAATTTCAAAAGCAAGCCGGGCTTGATTTTCTCTTTTTTGTGGATTGCTAAGCATATCATTTACCCACAGGGTTAGGGCACTGCAATCATTGATAATAGATACCGCCTTTCCCAATTGGAAATATGCTTGTTTAAAATTATCAATTTTGGATCCTGTAGCGATAGCACAGTGGAGTTTGGCGGGTTCAAAAGGGTTGTGCCCCCCTCCTTTTGGTAGACCATCAAGGCTATTCCCTAACCATACAATGGGGCATAAACGATAAAATAGCCCTAACTCTCCTAAGGTGTCCACTAGCCATAACCCATTTTTATTTGGATATTGTTGTAGACTTCTTAACGCCATAGGACCACATTTTTCGATAATTTCGTGTCTTCTTTCAGGATGTCTTGGTACAATAAGAGTAACTAAATTAGGCCAAGTTTTTCTGAGTTCTTTGTGTGTTTGCGTAATAAAATTTTCTTCTCCAGGATGAGTGGATGCCGCCAACCATATAGGTTTATTCGTTAATTTTTCTTTTATACGGTTAAGTTCGTCCTCACAATAAGGTAATTCAGGCGCTATTTCTTTTAAATCTCCCCAATAATGGGAAGTTACTCCTAATTTTTTTAAATTGTTTTTATCGTGATCAGAGCGGGCTGCAATCCAGTTAAAACAATCTAGCAATGATTTTGCTGTTTTAGGAATATGTTGCCACCTTGAAAAAGAATGATCGGAAAGTCGAGCATTAACTAGCGCTAGGGGTACTTTTGCTCGATGCAATTGTTTGACAAGATTGGGCCATAGCTCACTTTCGACAAGAATACTTAATTCTGGATGCCAATTTTTGACAAAACGGTGGGTCCAATTGGGGACATCTAGAGGTATAAATTGATGCACGATTCTTGAAGAAAGTTCCTTATGAAAAGCCAAAAATTGTTGGAGTACAGAAAATGAATTTACAGTTCCAGTTGTTATTAGAAAAACAATCTTGGAATCTTGCTTACTCATCGTAATAAGTAAAGGAAAGATAGAGTTTACTTCACCAACACTAGCCGCGTGAAAATGTATTAAATGGCCAGCAGGTCTGGCCAACGAAGCAAATCCCAACCGTTCCTTAAGGCGTGAATTTATTTCTTTGCCTTTGTAAGCTCGAACTATAAGATAGACCCATAAAAAGGGCGCTAAGAAACGAGTAATCAAGATCCAAAGGGTAATGAAAAACGGGTTTTTCAAGGTGTTTTTCCCAGATACAACGATTGGGCTTTTTGAGTGACTTCATTAAGAGAAGAAGTGATACAATTTTTAATGTGCTCGTAATTTTCTTTAGTTACTTCAATAGGATCAGCATAAACAATATAACCCCTTCCAAAGGGTAAAGGCAAAATCATTTTATCCCATGAATTAACTCTTATGGCGCGGCAGTAAGCACCTACAGGTACAATACGTCGTTTGGATAGTAATGCTAATTTTAATAGACCTGAATGAATGGTGTGTTTAGGTCCTCTAGGACCGTCTGGTGTTATAGCGACCAAATGCCCATCGCGTGTATGTTTAAGCAATTCTCGAAAGGCTGCTGCCCCTCCTTTATCTATATTTCCTTTGTTACTTGATCCTTGTATTACGCGAACTTTCCAAGGTTTCACGACGTCCATAATCAAACGCCCGTCACGGTTGCGGCTAATTAAAGCATAGATTTGTAAATTTGGATTTTTTAGCAAAGCCCACCACCATAATTGTGGGCTAAGCAATATCGTTTCATGCCAAAAAATAATCAGTGCAGGTTGATTGTGTTCACATGTTAAAAATGGTTTTGTTGCTGCAGGTATATCCAACTGCCAACGCGTAGTCTTCAAGGCAAATTCTAGATAACTGCGTAGTATTTTGATTAAAATACTGCGTAATAATTTGTGCATGTATAACTTGAAGGTCATAAGTTGAAGATATTATAGGGGGGTTGTTAAAAATAAAATGTAATTTTAGATGAAGCGAAGATTTTTACAGAGTTTTATCAATTGGAATTAATAATCGAAACAAATCGGTCCGTCAAAGTGAAAAATTATCATAATTGTTAAATGAAGCTAAGCCTACGAAATTGTTTGCCCAGATTTTTATTTGCGTTATAAGCTTAGATTTTCACAAGTTGCGATTTTTCTTAGCTTTCTAGCAATTTTACTGCATTTAAAAACTATGAACTATACTTCTAAATTAAGTATCTTTTTACGCATAGTTTTTAAAGTGTTATGAAGATCAAGCACAACGAGGTAAATTACAACAATAAAAATTTTATTATTTTTTAATTGCTTATTTGAATGTAATTGAAGAAGAGATATTTTTTGCCTTTTTCCAATATAATAGTTCAAGAATTTATTTTATTACACTGCACTTAAGTGGTCATTTCTAAAAGTGCTTCTCGAAGGAATAAAATAATTTTCTTTTAAAAATGGTTGTCAAAAGATTTTTTATTTATCTTTTTCTTATAGAAAAATCCGGTTAAAGATTTTTCTATAACTTGATAGGTTAAAAATAGAGAAACAAATTTAAAAGTAACGAATTAAATGTAAGGAGAGTCCCAAGTATAATTAAAGT
The DNA here is from genome assembly GCF_963921845.1 of Commensalibacter sp. Nvir. NCBI lineage: Bacteria > Pseudomonadati > Pseudomonadota > Alphaproteobacteria > Acetobacterales > Acetobacteraceae > Commensalibacter > Commensalibacter sp. Nvir. Next base: position 18,929 of record NZ_CAWUGZ010000036.1, read on the forward strand.
TTGTATTGCTAAGAATTATTTCAAAAAACTTGATCTAGTATTGAAAATACATTTTAATATTTATTAAAAACTAATAAGTTTAACGATTCATAAAAATAGTTAAATCTCCATGCTCTAGCATAAAGCTGGTCACTCCGCCCAAAATAAGTTGTTTCCAACGTGGGTGCGAGTAGGCACCCATGCATAGCATATCAGCATCAAAATTGGCACAAGCCTCTAACATATTTGCGCCTGTATTCTTCTCAGATGCAAACTGGCACAATTGAGCGTCTACACTATGGAATTTAAGGTAATTCACTACATCTTGAATTTTTGCATTTTGATCTTCATAATCTTCAGTATACAATATACCGACCTTTTCTGCGTTTAAAATCCAAGGTAGACTGGCATGCAAAGCCGCCGCAGATTCCGCACTTCCGTTCCAAGCGATGCAGACGTGTTTTCCTACAGTATGTGGCGGCACTTTTGGGGCAATAATAACGGGTCTTCCGCTTTCAAATAGCAATGTGTGAATTATTTCTGAGGAGGATACATGCTCATCAGCATTTGGGTGAGAAATTACAATTGCATCGGATAATCTTGACCAGTAAGTGATTAGAGGCCCTTCTCTGCCTATTAAGGAAGTGAAGCTTGCTGTGGTTTTCCCACTTAAAGTATCATTAGGCGATGGTGCAGTTTGTTCTATATTATGGTTATCAATAAAATCATCAAAAACTTGACGAGCAAATTTGGCCCGTTTTACACTTTCGTGTTCAGCTATGTTAATTACTTCTTCAATCATTGATCCGGATAAGCCCTCCCCCGTCAACGGTATAATGTCTTTTTTATCAGGGTGAACGTGGACGACGGCTAGATGTGCTTTACGATTTTTTGCCAATAAATAAGCTGTAGTTAACGTTGTTATAGAAAGCGGAGTGCCTTGAATGGGAACTAAAATTTTTTTTACGTTCAGCATAGGATGGTATCCTTCATTGAGGCAAAAATTTAATATGACGGTTTTAGTTTACGACGTTTAATATTTTACTATAAGTTGAAAAATAAAATAAAAAAAGTTTTATCGTGAAGTTGACAAAGTTTACCAAATCAATTTTGCGTAATAGTTAAATAATAATTCATTCATTTTGTTCTCCTTAATGCTTCCTCTTTTCATTCGGTTTTAAATCGGGTATGAAAGATAAACTACTGTTTTTTTTATTTACAATTAATTTCGCCACCGTAGGTTTTTTCAGAGAGTTATCTTAAGGATTATCATGTCAAAAAAAGGTGCAGAACTTCCATTAAAAGGGACATTAATGCAAGGCAAACGTGGTTTGATTATGGGTATGGCCAATAATCATTCTATTGCGTGGGGTATAGCACGTGCCTGTGGATTGCAGGGTGCAGAATTAGCCTTTGCTTATCAGGGTGAGGCTTTGGGAAAAAGAGTTAAGCCTTTGGCAGAGGAGGTGGGTTCTAGCTATCTTATTCAATGCGATGTTTCTAATGATCAGGATATCATAGAAACATTTGAAAATATTGAGCAAAAATGGGGAAAACTTGATTTTGTTGTCCACGCTATTGGTTGGGCGGACAAACAGTATTTGCGCGGGCGTTATATTGATACTCCTAGAGAGGCTTTTTTAGCAGCGTTAGATATTTCTTGTTTTTCTTTTACAGCGGTAGCAAAGGAAGCTTCAAGATTAATGACGACGGGTGGATCCCTATTAACCTTAACTTATTTAGGTGCAGAACGCGTTATGCCTCATTATAACGTAATGGGAATTGCTAAATCTGCATTAGAAACTTCTGTAAAATATATGGCCGCAGATTTGGGTAAGGATAATATTCGCGTTAACGCTATTTCTGCTGGTCCTATAAAAACCTTGGCCGCTAGTGGCATTGGTGATTTCCGTTATATCCTTAAATGGAATCAGCTTAATTCTCCTTTACAACGGAACACAACTATTGATGAAGTGGGCGGAGCAGGTGTGTATTTACTTTCTGATCTTTCTCAAGGCGTCACAGGGGAAGTACATCACGTGGATTGCGGATACCATTTAGTAGGAATGAAAAACCCTTCCGCTCCCGATATTGGGTTGGTTATAGAAGAATAAGATAAAAGCAGGTAAAGTTATTGTCTGATAATAGTTTTGGAGCCCTATTTCGTGTAACTACTTGGGGGGAAAGCCACGGTCCTGCAATAGGTTGTGTTGTTGATGGTTGTCCTCCACAAATAGCGCTTTCAGAAGCGCTCATTCAGCCGTGGCTTGATTTAAGGAGGCCCGGGCAATCGGCATTTACGACTACAAGAAATGAGCCAGATCGGGTGCGTATTTTGTCAGGTGTATTTCAAGGGAAAACTACCGGTACGCCTCTTTCACTCGTAATAGAAAATACGAACCAGCGTTCGAAAGATTATGAAAATATTGCGCAGGCTTATCGTCCTGGCCATGCAGATTTAACCTATGATTTAAAATATGGGTTTCGCGATTATCGTGGTGGTGGTCGTTCCTCAGCACGCGAAACCGCAGTGCGTGTGGCCGCGGGCGCTATAGCACGTTTGGTTTTAGGTAATCAAATAAAGATACGCGGCGCTTTGATACAAATTGGTGATAAAGCAATTAATCGAGATCATTGGTCGTGGCAAACTGTAAAAGAAAACGATTTTTTTTGTCCGGACAGGGATATGGTAGCATGCTGGCGTGAAGAACTTGCTTCCATAAGAAAATCAGGCTCATCCATTGGAGCTATTATTGAAATTGTAGCAGAAAACGTTCCTGCTGGATTAGGTGCGCCTATTTATGGGAAGCTGGATGCCGATATTGCCCGAGCAATGATGAGTATTAATGCTGTAAAAGGCGTAGAAATAGGGGAAGGATTTGCAGTATCGCACTTGCGTGGTGAGGAAAATGCCGATTCTATTTTCCTAAGAGAAAATAAATTGGAATTTGCATCTAATCATGCGGGCGGTATTTTAGGGGGAATTTCGACAGGCCAACCCATCGTAGTAAGATTTGCTGTTAAACCTACCAGTTCTATTTTAATACCTCAAGATTCAATTGATGCGCAAGGGAATGCTACAAAAGTGGTTACCAAAGGTAGGCACGACCCCTGCGTTGGTATTAGAGCAGTACCGGTTGGGGAGGCAATGATGGCTTGCGTACTTGCTGACCATTGGCTTAGACATAGAGGCCAGATTGGTCAATTTCGTTCGACAGTTGCTTAACAGGTATTTATAAAAAACTTAGCATTAACAACCAACTATTTAAATAAACACATGTTATTGTCAATACGCTATTCAAATTGGCTTTTTTTCTGTTAGTGCAAGTTTTGAAAAAATATCTTTGTATACAGAACGTATATTCATAGTAAACTGTGAAAAGCTAAACGATTTTCTCGTTCTTATTTTTAATAAATTCGATAGGATAAAAGCAGATTTTCAACTGATATCATGAGTTTTATAATGATGAGTAAGAAAAGCATAATGAGCAATAAAATAGATGCAAATTTTGCCGAGAATTTCGTTCGCGATCGTCTTACCTTGCTAGCAAATCAAGCCGCAGAAGCAGGATTGTCTGTTGATGTATTTGAAGCCTTATTAATTGCATTGGCCGATGAACTCGATTTTAAAGCGATATTTTTAAATAGGAAGGGGAAAAACTTTGAGCATGGATCCTTATAAACTCTTAGGAGTACCCAAAAATTCCAGTCAAGAAGAAATAAGAAAAGCGTACCGTGATTTAGCTAAGAAATATCATCCTGATCTAAATCCGGGGGATAAAAAAGCAGAAGAGCAATTTAAATTAATTGGTGTAGCCAACGATTTGCTCTCAGATCCTGAGAAACGTGCTCGGTTTGACCGTGGTGAGATTGATATACATGGTCAAGAGCAAGGGTTTGCTAATGGAGCTGGGTATCGTCATTATGCGGACGGCACACAAGGATTTCGTTACAACCAGCATGCCGGCAATTCACAATTTTCTGAAGAAGATCTACAAAATATATTTAGTATGTTCGGGGCAGGTGCTTCAGGTGAAGGGTTTACCCAACAAAGCAATCCGTTCGGACCTAGGCATGGCCAAGATAAGCGATACACATTGGAAATTGATTTTCTTGACGCTGTGAATGGCGCTAAATCGAGAATAACACTGCCAGGTGGTGGCACGCTTGATGTTAAGATTCCTCTGGGTATTGAAGACGGTCAAGTATTGCGTTTAAGAGGTAAAGGTGATCCTGGTATTAAAAATGCGCCGCCTGGGGATGCGTTAATTACCGTTCATATACGGCCTCACCCGCACTTTAAAAAAGAGGGAAGAAATATTCGTTTAAATTGTTCTGTGCCTTTGAAAACAGCGGTTTTAGGAGGAAAATTAAACGTAATGACCCCTCAAGGAGAGGTTTCTTTAAATATACCTCCTCATTCTGATACAGGGAGTATTTTACGTTTGCGGGGTAGAGGATTTCCAGCCAAAGGTACTCTACAAGCAGGAGATTTATACGTACAGTTACAAGTTTCCATTGGTAAAGTCGATAAAGCTTTAGAGGATTTTTTACGTAACCAACCTGATGGTAACCAATAAAAATATAAAGTTAAAATTTTTGGAGAAAAGTGATGATAACGCTTGAAACACTTTGTTTAAATCTTCCAGAAGTAACCTCTGCTGATATTCAAAGTTGGATACAAAATCAGTGGTTAAAGCCAGAAAAAAAAGAAGATAACTATTTATTTTACGAGATAGATGAAGCGAGGGCTCGGCTTATTCTAGATTTGCGCGATAATTTAGGGATAAGTGAAGATGCCATGTCTTTAGTTTTAAATTTAATTGATCAACTTTATACGACTCGAAGACAGATGAAATATTTGTGTGAGGTTATTTCTACAGATCATTACCCAGATAGTCGTCAGAAATTAAGACAATTAATGGATGAATTTATAATAAATGGTTTATAAGTAATTTTAATAAAACAAAATGTTAAATAAATTTTATTTTAAATATTTTGCACAAACGCAGCTTTTAAATAGATTTAGTAGAAAACTAAGAGTTTGAAAATGAAGAAAGTTGCTTCAACATCATCATTAGTTCTTTTTTAATACTCTCATTTTCTTTAAAAGCCCCTAGCATTTTTGATGTTATCATGGACACGCCGACATTGTGTATGCCTCGAGTGGTCATGCATTGATGACTGGCTTCAACGATTACAGCAACCCCTTTTGGATTTAATATGTCTTGTATAGCATGAGCTATTTCTGAGGTTAATCGTTCTTGTACTTGCAGTCGCTTAGCAAAAAGTTCGACCGTTCGTGCTAGTTTAGAGATTCCTACAATTCTGTGACGAGGAAGGTAAGCCACATGGGCTTGACCAATTATGGGAACCATATGGTGTTCACAGTGACTTTCAAAACGTATGTTCTTTAATAAGATAATATCTTCATATCCTCCAACATCTTCGAAAGTTCGAGCTAAAATTTCTTTTGGATTTTCTTTGTAGCCTGAAAAAAACTCTGCGAAGGAATCGATTACCCTTCTAGGGGTATCCATTAATCCTTCTCTTTGTGGGTTATCACCTACCCAACGTATTAAAGTTCTAACCGCCTCTTCTGCTTCCTCACGTGAAGGAAAAGGAATGGTTATTTCTTTTTTCATTGTAATTGGCCTTTAGATTTGAAAACTTGCACGCTAATTTAAAAATTAAATATCATGGATGTTCCGAATATAAAAACCGAATATTTAGTTTTTTCTTTTGAAACGTTCCATCGATTTCATGGATAAGTAAAGTTTTATATATAATGACAATTTGTGCGCAATTGGTTTAGAAAATTAAGTTTTAAAAATAATCTCTTAGAGGATTGCATAATTTGTAAAAAAACATAAAATATTTGCGATACTGAATGCGGGTGTAATTCAATGGTAGAATGACAGCTTCCCAAGCTGTACACGAGGGTTCGATTCCCTTCATCCGCTCCAAATAATATATTGTGAATAGAGAAAGAATTTTTTTAAAGTGTAACTTTAAGGATTATTTAAGGTAAACGCCGTATATAAAGTTTATCTTTTACTATTATAGTAATTGCTGACAACGTAGGTATCACAGCCAATAACAAATGTAATGTTAAGAAATGACTTAATCCTATGCTTTTTGTGCTTAGAAAATTTTGTCACTTCCTTATATTTTTTGATTAGATTGGGTTGAGTTATTTTCAATATATAACAGTAATTATTCTCTTTTCTTTGTTGTTTAATAGAATAAACTTAACATAACTGTTTGAAATATATAGTCAGTTAACATCGCTAAACTTAATTTTTAGCAAATACAGCATATAAAAATTGTCATGTAAATTTAGAAAACAGTAAATCTTATACAGTGGAAAACTAATTTTACTATTTTGATAAATGTAAATCTTAGAAAAGTTTTTTCTTATTGTTAAGTCGTAAATTTTAAAGTTTAAAAAATGACTTTAGCAATGCACTAAAGTTTTCAAAACGGAATTAGTAATATTTTTAAAAGCGAATTAATTGTTCTTTGCTATGAATTAAAACCTAAGTAATGACCTTTAACGATTCAGTCGAATGAAATCGTTTCATTTTAATTTTTAAAAACGTGTTTGATAATTTTAATTATATTCAAATTGTTTATAAGAAAGCTATAAAGAATGAACGACAATATATTAGGTCATTTTACTTACAAAGAACGCGTTAATGATATTTTTCAAACGTAGAATGTCTAATTTTGCTACAGGTAAAGTGTTAAAATGGACGGCTTTGTTTTCTATGGCTATAGTAAAATGAGGTAATGCTGTTGCCCAAGAGTAATTTTTTGAATGGAAGAATATTTCTCCTTTGAAACGTGCTCGTATTATGTTTCTTTATAAAGATTTACTTAAAAAAAGCTGATACGATTGTGGTATTACTAGCAAAAGAACGCGGAAAAACGATTGGTGATGCCAAAAGTGCGTTTCAAAGAAGTATTGAGGTGGTTAAATTACTTTTAGTGCACTAGAATTGTTAAAAAAATGAATACAGTAAAAATGTCGCTAATGGTGTAGATGCGTGAAACAAATTTTAACCACTAGGCGTGGTTGAATATTGGATGAATAATCGGTCCATTTTCAAAGTTGTCATACTTTTTATTTTCATTGCTGGTAAGATTTATTGGTATCTATTAAGGCATTAATAAAAATTGTAAGACAAATAATGCGCATTAGATTTTTAGACAGCGCTTAATTTATGGAAATGGCTGAAACGCTTGTATTGATTTGATATGATTTTGGCGGCTTTAGTTTTTTAAAATTTATATAGAGTAGTTTTTTTGAATTAATTAAAGTGCAGGAGTAAAAAGCTAACATCACTCCTTTGGAGAATGATGTTAGTTTCGATAGAATAGATAAGTAAATTTATTTTTGACCGTAGTAAGCGTTGGCGCCATGTTTGCGCAAATAATGTTTATCCAACAGATCCTTTTGCATTTCCTCTAGTGATGGTGAAATCATGTAAGAAAACATTTCCATATAACATATTTCCTCTAAAATTAAGGCATGTTGAACGGCTTCTAACGCATTTTTTCCCCACGTAAAAGGGCCGTGAGAATGAACTAGCACAGCAGGAATTGTCATCGGATCTATGTTTTTGGTTTGAAAAGTTTCAACAATAACGTTACCCGTTTCAAGTTCATAGTTATGATCTATTTCTTCCTTTTTCATGCGTCTCGTGCAAGGAATTGCGCCGTAGAAATAATCGGCATGTGTCGTGCCTAAGGGATCTACAGATTTTCCTGCTTGAGCCCATATGGTGGCATGACGAGAATGCGTATGGACAATACCGCCAACATTTTGAAACTGTTGATATAAAATACGATGTGTTTCTGCGTCGGAAGAGGGTTTTAATTTTCCTTCTACGGTTTTTCCTGTTTTTATATCAACCACTACCATATCGCTAGGGTTCATCTGATTATAGTTTACTCCAGAAGGCTTGATAACCATAAGCTCTCTGTTCTCATCGATTTCGCTTGCGTTGCCCCAAGTTAAGATAACCAAATTGTACTTTTTTAGTTGGATATTGGCTTCGAAAACTTGTTCCTTTAGTGCTTCAAGCATAGGTGTATATTCTCCGTAAAGCTAATATGCTAATCACCAATTTCGCGAAGTGGTTTATTATTTAACAGATTTTTTTCGATATGTTCTAATGTGACGTTTTTAGTTTCAGGAACGAAGAAAATAACAACAAAAATAAATAGTACATTACAAATTGTATAGAGCCAGAACGTCCACGTAATTCCTACCAAATGAATTAAGGTTAAAAAGGTTGCTCCAATAATCATGTTGCTGACCCAATTCGTTGTGGTTGAACAAGAAATTCCAAAATCTCTGCTTTTTAAGGGTTGTATTTCTGAACAAAGAACCCAAATGACTGGTGCCGCACTCATGGCATAACCACCGATGCACATAATTGCCATGCCTATAGAGGCATAAGGAATAAATGCAGACGTATTTCCTTGTCCAATGAGATGTAAGCAAAGTCCCAAAACAAATGTACCTATGGCCATAATGGTAAAGCCGACTTTAAGAATAGGTTTTCTTCCTAATTTGTCGACCGTAAAGATAGCAATGAAAGTGGCTAATACGAACGTCAAGCCGATGATAACGGTTGCAATCATTTGCTGGTAATTTGATTGAAAGCCTGCTCTTTTGAAAATTTCAGGTGCGTAATACATGATAATATTCATACCTGTAAATTGCTGCATCGCTTGCAGCGCCATTCCCAAAAATACAACCCTTCTCACATTCTTGTTTGCTTTAAAGAGATGCCATCCCTCTTGCTTAACTTTTAAACTATCCTGTATTTCATCATACTCTTTTTTAACTTTTCTTTCGTTATTACGTATGAGATGCAGTACTTGTAAAGCTTCTTCATGTCTACCTTTGGCGGCCAACCAACGAGGCGTGTTCGGTAGAAAAGAAATGGTAAGCATGAGCAAAAAAGCAGGAATACACAAAATTCCCAACATCATTCGCCAATTTTGTGTTGGTGTGAAGTATGTATCTGAAAGGAACGCCACCAAAATACCTACAGTGATCAACAATTGATACGCAGAAATCATTTTCCCCCGTATGTTTTCGGGTGCCATTTCTGAGAGATACAAAGGGGCCGTGTACGAAGCGATACCTATGGCAAAACCAAGTATAATGCGCCAAAAAATGAGCAGCTCTACGTTGCCAGATAAACCCGATCCGACTGATCCTACAGCGAAGAATAAAGCGGAAATTAAAAGACTGTATTTTCTTCCAAGTTTAAAAGAAAACCATGCGTTTGATATAGCGCCTAATGCTGCCCCCAACATCATGGAGCTTACGACCCATTCTTGCTGTTGACTGGTTAATTTAAAAGCAGAGGTTATAAAAGGCAAGGCACCGGATATAACCCCGATATCCAAACCGAAGAGTAGTCCAGCCATAGCGGCAGACAGTACGACAAGGAGTGTTGTTTTATTTGCAAACAACTCTTGTTTCTCTTCGCCTTCTAGAATAATAGCTTCTTCCATTGTTTTAAATCTCGTTTCTGTTAATGGGTGACATTATAGGATCAGCTGTTATTTTGAATACAGAATGTCATTCCACTGTATTTCTTTTTGAAATTGTTCAATTTTGGTATCTTCATCGATAACAAGCAGTTCAATATTTCTAAGCTTTGCGTAAAGGCGGAAATATTCCATATCTAAGGCCTGTGTGTAGACTGAATGATGAGCTGCACCTGAGGCAACCCATGCTTCTATAGAAGTTCTGAAGTTGGGTAATGGTTTCCAGATGGCACACGCAACAGGAAGCTTTGGTAAAGCGTGAGGTTGTTCTACAGTTTCCAAAGTATTGGTTACTAAACGAAAACGATTTCCCATATCAATCAGACTGGCATTAATTGACGGACCGGGTTTTGCTTGAAAAATAAGCCTTACGGGATCTTCTTTCCCACCTATTCCAAGGTATTGGGCGTCCAACAAAGGTTTATTTTCAGCTATAGAAGGACAAACTTCCAACATATGGGCGCCCATAACGAGCTCTTGGCTGGCTGAGAAATCGTAGGTATAATCTTCCATAAACGAAGTTCCCCGCTCCATACCTTTTGCCATGAATTTTATGGTTCTTAGAAACGCTGATGTTTTCCAGTCTCCTTCTCCGCCAAAACCATAGCCTTGTTGCATAAGACGTTGAGCTGCAATACCCGGAAGTTGTTTTAAGCCGTGCAAATCTTCAAACGTCGTGGTAAACGCGGAGAAATTTCCTTGTTGCAAGAATTTTTTTATACCCAGTTCTATCCGTGCGGCTTCAATTACATTTTGTCTTTTGCTACCATTTCGTTGTGTTGCTTCACTAAAACGATAGCAAGCTTCGTATTCTTCCACCAGATTATCGACGTCGCTTTGCGCGATAGCATTAACCACATCAACCAGCTCACTGACTGGATGGGTATTTACAGAATAGCCAAATTGCATTTGAGCAAAAACTTTGTTACCTTCAGTAACCGCAACTTCGCGCATATTGTCACCGAAGCGAACCACTTTCATGGATTGTTCGGCAGTAATTGCAGCTGAAACGCGCATCCATTTTGAAATTTGTTTATGTAAAGATTGTTCTTTCCAATACCCAGTTGCAACCGATGTGGGTATTTTCATACGCGCGCAAATAAAACCAAATTCCCTGCCCCCATGAGCGGTTTGATTAAGATTCATAAAATCCATATCAATATCGTTCCAAGGAATGGTTTGATTATGCTGCGTGTGCAGTTGCAGTAAAGGTTTATCTAAAATACGCAGACCTTCAATCCACATTTTAGAAGGAGAAAACGTATGCAACCACGTGATCAGACCTATGCATTTTGGATTATAATTTGCTTCGCGGCATAAAGATGTAATTTCATCTGGCCTTGTTACAGTAGGTTTATAAACAATTTTGACAGGAAGATTGGCTTCTTGATTAAAATAAGAAGCAATTTCTTTCGCATTCTCTTCAACCTGTTGTAATGTTTTAGGTCCATATAAATGTTGACTGCCAGCAAAAAACCAGACTTCAAATTCGTTAAATACCGTCATGTTCGTTCTCTTTTGCAATTAAAATTAGAGTAAATCTAAGAAAAATTTTGGTTGTACTGAGGTTCACACACTTCAGCCCAACGTAAATACTGTTCATAAAGTTTCTGATACTGTTTCGCCCTTTTAGGATCAGGGTGAAATGTTTTGCTAATTGGACTGGACATGTGCTGCTGTGCTTCTGGTATGGATTGATAGAAACCTGCAGCCACAGAAGCAATAATTGCTGCGCCTAACGCGCAACATTGTTCGGATTCACATACATCAATAGGTCTATTCATCACGTCAGAACAGGTTTGCATAATGATGGGTGACTTTTGTGGAATACCGCCAATGGCAATAATAGAGTTCACAGGAATTTTTTGGTTCGTAAAACATTCCATAATTGCTCGAGCACCAAAAGCAGTAGACACAATCAGACTACCAAAAAGCGTTTCTGTATTAGTAGCTAAGGTAATGCCTGTTAACGTGCCTTTTAAACGTTGATTAGCCATAGGAGTTCTTCGTCCATTGAACCAATCCAGTGTAATCGGTAAATGATCCAGATCTATGGTTTCGAACCATCGTTTTGCTAGGGTGTTAAGTAATTCGTCTTCTAATAGTTTAATTTTATTTCTTTGATCGGGGGATTGGTTTTCCAGCTGTCTGAAAGGTAAAGAAAGTAATTTTTGATACCATGCGTAAATGTCCCCGAAGGCAGATTGTCCAGCTTCCAAACCAATATATTCTGGCATCACACTGCCATCGACCTGACCACAGATCCCTTGGACGATCGTGTCCTTTACGACGTTTTTGTCTGCTAATAAAATATCACAGGTCGAAGTACCAACAACTTTAACAAGCGCGTATGGTTTGGCACCAGCGCCAACTGCCCCGGTATGACAATCAAAAGCACCGCCAGAAATAACAGTATGCTCTGGTACGTTTAATCTTTTGGCCCATTCTGGAGTAATGTGTCCAACCGGGACGTCAGCCGTATAGGTTTCTGTGAAGAGGGGATAAGGTAAATTTTCTACAAGGTTAGGATCTAAATGATAAAAAAATTCATAAGGCGGAAGTCCTCCCCAACTTTCACTCCATAAACATTTGTGACCTGCCGCACAACGGCCTCTTTTGATTTGCTCAGGCTTTGTGCTTCCTGATAATAAGGCAGGAACCCAATCGCATAACTCTATCCAAGAAGCGGTTTCCTTTTTTACGTGTTGATCTTCTTGAAAAACATGCATAATTTTTGCCCAAAACCATTCAGAGGAATAGATTCCACCACAATGATCAAGGTAACGTGCATTGTCCTTTTGTTGGCAATATTGATTAATTTTTTCTGCTTGTTTGATAGAGCTATGATCTTTCCAGAGCACAAACATGGCGTTGGGATTGTCCGCAAAATCAGGTCTGAGTGCCAGTATTTGACCTTCTTTATCCATAGGGGCTGGCGTTGATGCCGTACTATCGACGCCAATAGAAATAATATCTTTTGAGCGTTGGCCTAACAGCGTTACAACCGAACGTATCGCCTTTTCCATAGATTCAATATAATCTAAGGGATGGTGACGAAAGATATTGTGTATCGAATTGCAGTAAAGATTTTCTTTCCATCTTGGGTAACAGACCACTTCGTTAGCTATTTCAAAACCGGTTTTGCATTCAACGGCTATAGCGCGGACAGAGTCACTACCAAAATCAAGACCTAAGGAGATTGAATCTTGCATATTTAAGTTTTTCCTTAAAATACAGTTGAATATTTAAGGTATGCATAAATAGACAATAAGAGTATGCACTTTCTTGTTAAAAACATGGACAATACTGTCACTTCATGTGAAATAAAAAAAAATTAGCTTTTAGCAACTGTTAAAAATATATTTTATGGATTTATGTGTTAAGGTTTATGTATAATCCTATTATTTTCTGCTTATCAAATTTTCGTGATCCCTATGCCTAATGAACAACATCAAGATCCATTATTACCGGGATATTCCTTTAATGCCCATTTGGTCGCTGGTTTAACGCCTATTAATAAAAATGGTATATACGATTTTTTTGTAGATAGACCTGAAGGTATGCAGGGATACATTATAAATTTAACCCGTTCTGGCGAGGGAGAAGTTTATTATAAAGATCAATCTTTTGTGTGTCACAAAGGAGATTACCTTATTTTTCCACCAGGTGAGTCGCATTATTACGGTCGTCGAGCTAATTCAGAGCAGTGGCACCATTATTGGGTTTATTTTAGACCTCGAGCTTTATGGACAAATTGGCTAGTATGGCCAAATAAAATAGGCAAAATTGGATATTTTTGTCCTAAACGAGATTTGACCGAAAAATTGGAAAAATTGTTTATTAAAATTGTAGATATTGCACAATCTTCTGATATGTATTCGGAACTACTTGGAATGAATTTATTGGAAAGTTTTTTAATTAGGCGTATGCGAAGCCTATCAAAATTGAATGAAAAGAATTACGATTATCGTGTGGTTTTAGCCTGTAATTATATTACGGAGAACTTTAATAAGCTTTCACAAGATGATTCGTTTATTAACCAAGTTTCGCATTACGTTCATCTATCCCCTTCTCGTATTTCACATCTTTTTAAAGAAAACATGGGGGTAAGTATTTCAGTTTGGCGAGAAGATCAACGTATGAATCGTGCTAAGTTTTTGTTACAAACAACTCCTTTATCCATATGCCAGATTGCGCAAGAACTGGGCTATAAAGATCAGTTTTATTTTTCGCGTGTCTTTAAAAACAAAATTGGTCTTAGTCCCAAAAAATTTCGTTATGTTATTTATAGTAAACACTAACGTTTTTTTTGATTTACTAATCTAAGAGTTGCGAGTAATTATAACGTCGATAAAAGTTAATGAATTCGATAGTGCTACTTAAAATAATTACACAATTTATATAAAGTATATTTTAACTACATCAGGTTAATTTAGTAAATGGTTTACCCAACATTAATTGAATAGTTTTTTAATCAAATAATGATGATGGTCAATTGATTAATGATTATGTTAAGTTAAGTTTAAAATTAATTTTTTGATAAAATTCTTTGATCGTATGTATTGAATATTCTTAATAGTCTATCAAAAAATTATTAAAGATAATGAAATCGTTTTGATAAATAGCTATATTCCTATAATTTAAAATATCTATACTACAAGATTTCAGAATTATTTACATACGTCGCCGTAAAAATCAAGTTTTTGAAAATATAATATTCAATACGAGAACTAAAATATTTTAGTAGCTTATCAATCATATAGCCAGAAAGTTAAAAAAATGATGATAATCTAGGCAAATGTTGTAAGATTACCTAATTTTTAAGAGGATTTACATTTCCTTTATAAACGAAATAAAGTGTTTTAAATGTATTTCAAAAAAAATTATTTAAACCAACCACTAGCTTTTTTTTCACTTGCTTTGCCTTCGCTTTTCAAAAAATCTCGCCCTCCTTCTGAAAGGTTTCTATTAACATCCGCCTCAGATTTTACGACGTCAATATCTGCATTTTTACTTTTAAGTTCTCGATCTATGTATTCATTTTCTCGTTTTACTTTTGCCTCATCTTTAGACAATTCAAGTTTTTGTCTCTGGATTTCTAAATTTCGTAGCTCATCTTCGTAATTTTGATCTCTTTTTTTGTCCATTTGTTGCTGGGCTTGAGCAATTCGCGCTCTTTGAATTGCTACAGCTTGCGCTTTTGCTCGTCTTTGTTTTTCCCACCTCATTTCTTTTTCTGTTCTTTCTTGAAGCGCATTCTGCTGCAGTTGCTCTTCACTTTTTCCTTGTTGTTCGGCTTGAGCAACTGCTGCAAGTTGATCTTGCACTGAATTAGCATAACTTGACGTGCTTACTAATAAAAAAACGATGGGTAAAATTACTTTTTTCATAACAAATCGCTCTAACCGTAACAAAACAAATTAATTATTATTTTTCTGGACATTTGGCATTAGGTTGAATTCTTGTTTCATTATTCTTTGTCGAAACAACCATAGCTAAACCCGGTGTAAATTGGCAGGTTTTGCCAACTTGGGTTGAAGTATATATTTTTGTTCCGTCCTTGTAAGTTAACGATACTCCACCCACGAGAACATTATTACTCACGAGACTTCCAGCCGCTGCTCCAATTGTTCCTCCAGTTATGGTACCTGCTACGGTTCCTAAAGTATTTCCGGATCCTATATGATCACCAGTCACACCTCCTGCAACGGCGCCTAAAAGTCCACCAACAATTTGGGCCGCTCGTTGATTAGTTTTATTATCAACGCTAACTTTTGCTGGGAGTATTGAAATAATATTTACTGTCTTTGTTTCCTGTCTTGTATTTAACTGGTCTACTTTGTATACATCAGCAGCATATTTGTCTGCATTTGACTGACAGCATGGCAAACATAAAATTGAACAAATTATTATAATTGGAACAGTATAGTTTTTTAAAATCATAAATTCTCATAGTGAAAGTAATAAAATTGTTTCTATACTATAGAGAATCAAAATATTCAAACGTTTGATTTTTGTATATTGTAAATAT